>NZ_JBEZGQ010000504.1:0-6072 GCF_040650095.1 Actinoplanes sp. NPDC048791
GGCACCCACACCTGGTCTTCTCCGGTCATGGTCCGACGGTAAACCTGTACCTGGGTACCGGATGCAAGTCGACCGGGCCTTGTCCTGGCGCGGAAGCGGTGGCGTTCGCGCGGTGGGCTCGGCGGTCTCTGCGGCGCGGGGGAAGGCGGGGTGCTCGCATGTGTCGATTGGTCTCATCCCAGCGCAGGATGGTGGCAACTGCGCGGTGGGCTGACCGGTCACATCTGGACGCGGGGACAAGGGCGTTCGGGTGGTGGGCTGATCGGAATCACCGTGGTGCGGAGTCGGGTGCGCTCGCGTGGTGGGCTGGGCGGTCGGAGAGCCGGTGCTCCGCCATCCGCAGCGCCTCGATCACCAGGCGGCGCACGTGCGGGTCCGTGACCGCGTACACCGACCGGCGGCCGTCGCGGCGGGCCCGGACCAGCCCGGCCAGGCGCAGCTTGCCCAGATGCTGCGACACGGCCGGACGCGCCGCACCCACCAGCCGGGTCAAAGCGGTCACGTCGCTCTCCGCGTCGACCAGAGCAGCCATCAGGCGCAGGCGGGTGCCATCGGCGAGCATCCCCAGGGTGACCGTCGCCGCCTGGATCACGTCGTCGCTCGTGAGTGGTTCCTGCAGGTCATTGGCAGTTGCACCGTTGTCGCGTGCGTACATGAGCACATATTATCGGCGAGCGGCATCGACCACCAGAACGGCAGGGGAGCACCGATGAGCGACCACCACCACAGTCACCACGACGGCTGGTGGGGGCGCCTCCGTCACCAGCTCACCCCGCACTCGCACGACAGCGCCGGCAAGGTCGACCCGGCGCTGGAGTCGTCGCGGGAAGGACTCCGCGCCCTGTGGATCTCGCTGGTCGTGCTGGGCATCACCGCAGCCCTGCAAGCGGGCGTCGTCGTGCTCTCCGGCTCGGTGGCCCTGCTCGGCGACACCCTGCACAACGTCGCTGACGCGCTGACCGCCGTACCCCTGGGTGTTGCGTTCCTGCTCGGCCGCCGGGCCGCGACCCGGGCGTACACCTATGGTTTCGGCCGGGCCGAGGATCTGGCCGGCATCCTGATCGTGCTGGTGATCGCCGCTTCGGCGATCGCCGCCGGGTGGACCGCGGTCAACCGGTTGCTGCACCCGCAGACCATGACGCACCTGCCGTGGGTGCTGGCCGCCGGCGTGATCGGCTTCGCGGGCAACGAGATCGTCGCCCGCTACCGCATCAATGTGGGCCGGCGCATCGGTTCGGCGGCGCTGGTCGCCGACGGCCTGCACGCCCGCACCGACGGTTTCACCTCGCTCGCGGTCGTCGTCGCGGCGGCCGGCGCCTGGGCCGGCTGGCGCTGGGCCGACCCGGCCGTCGGGCTGGCCATCACGGCGGCGATCGCGTTTGTGCTCAAGGACGCCGCCCGGGAGGTGTACCGGCGGCTGATGGACCGGGTGGATCCGGAGCTGGTCGACCGGGCCGAGGAATCGCTGCGGGCGGTTCCGGGCATCCGCGACGTGTCCGGGCTGCGGCTGCGCTGGATCGGGCACCGGATGCACGCGGAGGCGGCCGTGGTGGTGGATGCCAACCTGAGCCTGCTGGCCGCGCACGAGATCGCCGCGGATGCCGAGCATCAGCTGACCCACCGGGTGCCGCGGCTGACCGGCGCGACCGTGCACGTGGACCCGGCCAGCCATCCGGGCGACAGCCACCACACCGACCTGTCCCACCACCGTCGCGACCGCCTCACCGCGCCCTGACAGATTCCGGATAGGACCCCGCCGGCTGAAGTGCCACCATCGAGTGATGGGCGACGATGCCGTGGTCATCGGGGCCGGGATGGCCGGCCTGGCTGCCGCGCGGGTGCTGGCCGACCGGTTCGACCGGGTGACGGTTGTCGATCGTGACCGGCTGCCGCCCGGGCCGGACAGCCGCCGCGGCGTGCCGCAGAGCGCCCACCCGCACGCCCTGCTCGCGGTCGGCCGCGACGCCCTGGAGAAGCTCTTCCCCGGGCTGACCGACGAGCTGCTCGCCCTCGGCGCCCGGTGGATCGACGTGGTCCGCGACGCGCACGTCTGGCAGCTCGACGGCTACCGCGTCCGGGTCGACAGTGGCGTCACGATGCTCGCCATGAGCCGGCCGCTGCTGGAGAGCTGCGTGCAGCGGCGGGTGCGGGCGTTACCGCAGGAGAGCGTGCTCGACGAGACCGCGGTGGCCGGGCTGACCGGCCGGGCCGGCGAGCGGGTCACCGGTGTGACCCTGGCCGGCGGCCGGGAGCTGCCGGCCGAGCTGGTGGTCGATGCCAGCGGTCGCGGCAGCCGCTCCGACCGCTGGCTGCACGACCTCGGCTTTCCGAGCCCGCCGGAGTCGGTGATCACCGTACGCGTGCACTACACGACCCGCCTGGTCAGCGGCCGCCCGCAGTGCCTGCCGGGACCCGGGATGATCGTGCTGGCCGAGAGCCCGCCGGAGCACCAGCGCTACGGCGCCGCGTTCTCCGTCGAGGGCGACCGGTGGCTCGTCACCCTCGGCGGCTTCCACGGCGAGCAGGCCCCCACCGACCCCGAGGGTTACCAGCGCTTCGCCGAGAGCCTGCCGGACGGCACGATCGCCGAGCTGTTGCGCACCGGTGAGCCGCTGACCGACCCGGTCGCGTACACGTATCCGACCAGCCGGCGCCGGCACTTCGAACGGCTGCGCCGGATACCGGCCGGGTACGTGGCCATGGGCGACGCGCTGTGCAGCTTCAATCCCGTGTACGGGCACGGCATGACGGTCGCCGCGCTGGAAGCCGTCACGCTGGCTGAGTGTCTCGACCGGCACCGGGCTCCTGGGGTGGTGATGGCGCGTGACTTCTACCGCCGCAGCGCGAAGCCGATCACCGTCGCCTGGGAGATGGCCGCCACGACCGACTTCGCCTACCCCGGCACGCAGGGGCCCAAGCCGCGCGGGCTGGCCCTGACGCACTGGTACCAGCGGCAGATCTTCCGGGCCACCCACGCCTCGCCGGAGGTCATCCGGCAGGTCGTACGGGTGCAGCACCTGCTCGCGCCCGGGTCCACGCTGCTCCGGCCGGCCATGGTCGCCGAGGTTCTCCGTGCCGCCCGCCGTGACCGCAAGGCGGCGGGCAGCTCTGCGGCCTGATTCTCGATCCTCTAGATTCAGCGGATGGCTTTGCTGCACCGCGCGGATCTGACCCCTTCCAAGCTTGAGCTGCTGGCGGGCTGGCTGCCCGGCCGCCCGTGGTTCGCCGGCCCGCCGGAGGGCGAGGTGACCCGGGTCTCGGCCTTCCGCTTCGACGACCCGGCCGGCGCGGTCGGCGTGGAGACGATGCTGGTCCGCGCCGGTGACGGCCCGGTCCTGCAGGTCCCGCTCACCTATCGCGACGCACCCCTGGACGGCGCCGAGGAGTGGCTGATCGGCACGACCGAGCACTCGGCCCTGGGCCGCCGCTGGGTCTACGACGCCTGTTGCGACCCGGTCTACGCCGCGGTGCTGGCCCGGGTGATCCACGCCGGCGGCACCCAGGCGGAGGAGTACTTCGAGGTCGACGGCCGGCGCGAGACCCGTGCGCCGGCCATGACCGTCAGCGGCAGCGGGACCGGGGATGCCCCGGTCCCGGCCGCCGGCACCGTGCACCGGGTCGTCGACGAGGACCCGACGGTCATCGTGACGGACGACGTGGAGCTGGCCGTGCTGCGCCGCGTCGGCACCAGCCAGCGGGTCACCGGCCCGGTGCTGACCGGCATGTGGGGCGACGAGCCGCTACCCGTCCCGCTGGCCTACGCCACCCCGCGTCAGTGAGGGGCGGCGGGTTACTGAGCCGCCACCCGGTCGCCGGTCACCTGTAGCAGTCGCAGCGGGATGGCGTCCGCCATGGCCTGCATCCCGGCGTCGTTGGGGTGCAGGTGGTCGCCGCTGTCGTAGCGGGCCAGAATGCGCAACGGCTGCGCCGGGTCCCGGACCGCCCGGTCGAAGTCGATCACGCCGTCGTACTCGCCGCTGGTCCGGATCCACCGGTTGACCGCGGCCCGCTTGGCCTCGTTCTCCGCGCTGTAGTAACCGGCGATCGTGGTGTCCTGGAACGGCGTCATGGTGGCGCCGATGATCCGCAGGCCGCGTTCGTGGGCCCGGGCGATCAGCTGCCGGTAGCCGGCGATCAACTCGTTGACCGTCACCGCCTCGGACGGCGGGGCAATCGAGGTCGGCTGGCCGATGTCGTTGATGCCGAGCAGCACGATCACCGCGCGGGCGCCCGGCTGGGCGAGCACGTCGCGGTCGAAGCGGCTCAGTGCGCTGTCGCCGAAGAGCGGCCCGAGCCCTCCGAACACCGGGTCGGGGCGCGTGTTGCCGTCGTACAGCAGGCGGTTGCCGCCGATGCCCTTGTTGAGCACGCCCAGGTGCCGCAGCGAGGACTGCCCCTGCAACCGGCGGGCCAGGAAGTCGGGCCAGCGGTGGTTGGCGTCGACCGTGGTGATCGCACCGTCGGTGATGGAGTCGCCGAACGCCACGACCGACGCCGCCCGCGGCGCGGTGGCGACGCTGACGCCGGAGAGGAAGTGCCAGGACGTCATGGTCGTCGCGCCGGTCAGGGCGGGGGAGCGGGTGACGTTGCCGGCCGCGAGGTAGTTGGTCTGGAACGCGGAGCCGTGCACGGTCGCGGCCGCGGTGCGCTGCGGCAGGTGGATGCTCACCACAAGATCGGAGAGCGCCGGTACGGGCAGAGTCACCGGATCGCTGAGCGCGGGCGCACCGGGCGGGACGCTGAACGAGGAGCGCCCGCCGAAGGTGAGCCTGCGGTCGGTGCCGGCCAGCAGCTGGGCACCGCCGGCACTGCGGGCCACCCGCGCCTCGCCGATCACCAGCGGCTCGGTGCCGTACTCGTTGGACAGCCGCTCCCGCAGCGACCGGACCGCGATGCTGTTGTGCACGATCTGGCGCAGGGTCTGGTTCTCGAACACGGTCTGCGGCATCGGTGGGGTGGCCGCGCCGGTCACGGCCGTGCTCCAGGTGCCGGTCCAGCTGGCCGGGCGGTCGGCCGCGACGGCCGAGCCGGTGAGGGTGAGGGTCGCGACGCCGAACGTGGCGAGCGCGGTGGCGCCCAGGCGCCGGAGTCGCAGGGATGCAGTCATCGTCGACCTCCGTTCCGGACCAGCCCAGCTCAGCCCGGCGAAGGTGTCAAGACATCGACGAACATCAAGTTCTGGCGCTCGCTCCCAGGGCGGCGGCCAGCTGGTCCGACCAGGCGCGGACCACCCGGGCCCGGCGGCGGGAGTCGTCGGTGAGCACGTCGGCCAGGGCCAGGCCCCGGGCCAGGTCGAGGGTGGCCTGGATGAGACCGCGGACGGCCGGGTCGGTGTCGTCGACCCGCAACAGCCGTACGGCCCGGCGGTGCACGCCGCGGGCGAAGTGCCGTTCCAGTGGGACCACCGCCGCCCGCAGCTCGGGGTCGGCGGCGGCCACGGTCCACACCTGCAGCGCGGCCCGGAACAGCTCGCCGCCGATCGCGTCGACCAGGCCCGTCACCACGGCGTGCACCCGGTCCGGGCTCGAACCCCCGGGGTCCGGCAGGGCGTCGAGCAGGGCCGCCCGCTCCTCGAACATGGCCTCCAGCGCGGCCAGGATCAGCGCCTCCCGGGTCCGGAAGTGGTGTTGGACCGCCCCGCGGCTGATGCCCGCCTCGGCGGCGATGAAGGCGACCGTCGAGACCTCCCACCCATGCCGCGCCAGGCTCCGGATGGTCGTCTCCAGCAGGCGCCGGCGGGTCTCCCGGGAGCGGTCCTGCTTGGGAGCCGAGTCGTCAGCCATCCGCGGTTACCACCGCCAGCGGCGTGCCCTGGCTGACCTGCCGGCCCACCGGGACCGGCAGCTCCGTCACCGTGCCGTCCGCCGGGGCGCGCACCACGTGCTCCATCTTCATCGCCTCCAGCCAGATCAGCGCCTGGCCGGCCACGACGGCCTCACCGACCCGCACGTCCGTGCGCACCACCGTGCCGGGCATCGGCGCCACCAGGGCACCGGCCGGCAGCTGGGCCGACGGGTCGGTGAAGCGCGGCACCCGGCGCAGCTCCAGCGAGCCCTGCGGCCCGTCGACGAC
>NZ_JBEZGQ010000505.1:0-6067 GCF_040650095.1 Actinoplanes sp. NPDC048791
CGGGTGGGCCCGCACCTGTACGCCCACCGCGTACCGGGCGGGCCCACGCCGCCCGCGAGCGCCGGCAGTGGCTGCGGCACTTGCTGGCCTTCGCCGTCGCCGCCACCGTGCTCGCTGTCCTCACCCTCATCGTCGGTGACCTGAGCCGGACCGTTCCCCTGTGGGCCGTCATGGCGCCCTGGTCCGTGGCTCTGGTCATCGACTTCATCGTGGCCTTCAGCTACACCCTGTCGCCCCGTTCCTGAGCGTCATGGCTGGGTGATGCCGGGCCGGGGCGGCGTCGCCATGTTCGCCCCGATGAAGAAGCTGGGGTGCGGGGGCTGGTTGTAGGCGGTGTTCTGCCAGGCGAGCGCGAGCCGGTACTGCGCGTCCTGGAGCAGGGTGGTGATCCGGCGGTCCGTGGCCGTGGGGGTGGCGTAGATCCGCAGGGCGGTGTTGTCCGCGGTCGGCCAGATCACCTCCTCCCGCCAGTCGCCGAACAGGTCGCCGGACAGCGACGGGGTCGACTTGGTGCCGTTGTTGGAGTGCACGCTCGCCGCGGTCAGCAGCCGGGTGTCGCCCGAGGTGCCGTACTTGTCGATGTGCGTGCCGTCCAGCAGCTCCCGGACCGGGTCGCCGTCCCACCAGGCCAGGAAGTTCGTGGAGCCGGGCTTGCGGGTGGCGACCACCGACCCGGTCGGGCCACGGACGCCGTCGGCGGCCGACGACCAGGACTCCGCCCCGGCACTGCCGGACCAGATGTCGGCCGAGACGCCGCGGCCGTTGTCACCGCTGGCCGGGGTGGACCACAGGACCTGACCGGTACGGGCGTCGGCGAACCACGACGACGGCTTGCTGGCGTCCTCGTCGACCTTGAAGACCTCGAGGCCGGCCCGCGCCGGGTTCAGGTCGCCCACGTGCATCGCGTCACCGTGACCGTGGCCGGTGTTCCACAGCTTGGCCCCGTTGTCGTCTATGGCCAGCGAGCCGTAGACGATCTCGTCGCGGCCGTCGGCGTCCACGTCGGCCACCGACAGCTGGTGGTTGCCCTGCCCGGCGGTGCCCGAGTTGGTGGAGCTGTTGCTGTCGAAGGTCCAGCGCCGGGTCAGCGCGCCGTTGCGGAAGTCCCAGGCCACGACCACGGTCCGGGTGTAGTAGCCGCGAGCCATGATCAGGCTGGGCCGCTGGCCGTCGAGGTACGCCGTACCGGCCAGGAACCGGTCGACGCGGTTGCCGTACGAGTCACCCCAGGAGGAGACCGTGCCGCGGGGCGGCTCGTAGTTGACCGTCGACAGCGCGGCCCCGGTGCGGCCGTCGAACATGGTCAGGAACTCCGGCCCGGCCAGCACGTAGCCGCTGGAGTTGCGGTGGTCCGCAGAGGCGTTGCCGATCACCTGACCGGTGCCGGAGACGGTGGCGTCGGCGGTCTTCATGGCCACCTCGGCGTCGCCGTCACCGTCGTAGTCGTAGACCTGGAACTGGGTGTAGTGCGCGCCCGCCCGGATGTTGCGGCCCAGGTTGATCCGCCACAGCCGGGTGCCGTTGAGCCGGTACGCGTCGACGTAGACCGGGTCGGTGACGCCGGACTGCGAGTTGTCCTTGGCGTTCAGCGGGTCCCACTTGAGCACGATCTCGAGCTGGCCGTCACCGTCGAGGTCACCGACACTGGCGTCGTTGGCCGCGTACGCGGAGCCGTTGGGGTTCTGGATCGGCACGTCGAGGTAACCGTTGGCGAAGTTGAGCGCGGCTCCCGAGGCGGCCTGCTCCACTCCACCGACCACGGCCCGCACGGTGTATGCCGCCCCGGCCGCGGCGCCCGCGTCGAGGTAGTTGGTCGAGGCGGTGATCGGGGTGGCGTTGACCTTGGTGGTGCCCCGGTAGACGTTGAAGCCCACGTCGGCCGGGTCGGCGGCGAGCCACCGCCAGCTGACCAGGTTGCCGCTGCCGGAACGCACGCTGATCAGGCCGCGGTCCAGGCGCTCCATCTGCCGTCCGCCGGCGTTGGCCGGCGGCGGTGAGGTCGGCGGGGTCGTGCTCGCCGGCGGTGTGCCGGCCGGTGTGGTGGGCGGGGTCGTGGTGGTGCCGCCGGTGCACGCGACGCCGTTGAGGGTGAACGTCGTGGGGTTGGCGTTGGCACCGGTGAAGGCGCCGTTGAAGCCGAACGAGGCGCTCGCGCCGGTGGCGATGGCCGCGTTGTAGCCCGCGTCGCGCACGCTGACCGCCGCCCCGGACTGGGTGACGGTGCCGCCCCACAGCTGGGTGACGGTCTGGCCGGACGGGAAGCTCCAGCCCAGCGTCCACCCGTTCACCGGGTCGCCGAGGTTGGTCACCTCGACGGCGGCGCCGAAGCCGCCCTGCCACGTGTTGGTCACCGCGTAGGTGACCTGGCAGCCGGCCGCCGCCGAGGCGTTGACGGCCGTGAGCAACGCGGCGCCGAGCGCCACGACCCCCAGGCCGGCGAACTTGGTGATGGTACGCATGTGGTCCCCTCGCAGTGACGCCCGTCGATTGGGAGCGCTCCCAACCTTGCCGTCGGGAAATGCTCCCGTCAAGCCCCGGAAATTTATTTGAAATTAACTTTCGTAAATCTACGACCTATTGCTGGGAGCGCTCCCATGTCACAATGCCGGGTATTCCTTACGCGGTTCAGCGCCGCGCCTCTCCCCGGGAGGAATGATGAGCGGAACCCGCCTGACAGCGTTGGCCGCGATACCGTGCCTGCTGGCGGCGACAGCCGTGGTCACCGCCGGCCCGGCCGCCGCGGCAGCCGGTTGCCGCGTCGCCTACACCGTCACGAACACCTGGCAGGGCGGCTTCGGCGCGTCCGTCGCCGTCACCAACCTCGGCGACCCCATCACCGGCTGGACGCTGGGCTGGAGCTTCCCGTCCGGCCAGACCGTCACCCAGTTGTGGAACGGCGTGGTCAGCCAGTCCGGCGCCGCGGTCAGCGTGCGCGACGCCGGATACAACGCGGGCATCGCGAGCAACGCATCCGTTTCAATCGGTTTCAATGGCGCACTGACCGGCGCCAACACGGCACCATCGGCATTCACCCTGAACGGCGTCGCCTGCACCGGCGCAGTGGGCACACCGCCGCCCACTTCCGATTCCTGCCCGGCCGCCCCGGTCGACCCGGCCGCCACGGCCGCGGCCCGGCGACTGCTGTGCTACCTCTACAGCCAGTACGGCAACCACATCCTGTCCGGCCAGCAGGAGTCCACCTGGGTCGACGGGCCGGACTACGAGCTGAACTACATCCGTAACGCCACCGGCAAGTACCCGGCGGTCCGCGGCCTGGACATGGGTGACTCCCCGACCTTCGGCGCCCGGGCGCTGGCCTGGTGGAACGCCGGCGGCATCCCGATGGTCGGCTACCACATGGGCGCGCCCAACCAGTCCCAGGACGGGTACGCCGGCTCCCAGCTCACCGCGAACATCAACGCCGCGCTGACCGAGGGCAGCCCTGACAACGCCACCTTCAAGCGACGGATGGACGCCGTGGCGGCCCAGCTCGCCCAGGTGCAGGCGGGCGGCGGCGCGGTGCTGTGGCGGCCGTTCCACGAGGCGGGCGGCACCTGGTTCTGGTGGAGCAAGGAGGGCGGCAGCCAGTACGTGCGGCTGTGGCGCTACATGTTCGACTACCTGACCCGGGTGAAGGGGCTGCACAACCTGGTGTGGCTGCACCCGTACAACGGGGAGCCGCAGGCAGCGTTCTGGCCGGGCAAGGCCTATGTGGACATCGGCGGGGCGGACACCTATGCGGGCGATCATGGGCCGTTGACCGCGTTGTTCAACCGTACGAAGGCCGTCGTCGGCAGCACTGTGCCGATCGCGCTGCACGAGAACGGCCGCATCCCCGACCCCGCCCAGCTCGAGTCGACCGCGACCCGCTGGGTGCTGTTCAACACCTGGCACAGCACGTTCGTCAGCGACACCGCCGTCAACCCCGTGTCGACCTTCCAGGCCGTGTACGCCAGCCCGTACGTCGTCACCCGCGACGAAGTCCCCAACCTGAGGTGAATGTGATGTCGACGAGAAGAATCCTGGTCGCGGTGGCCGCGGCTGCCGCCGTACCGATCGGTCTGCTGGCCGCACCGGCGTCCGCGGCCGCGGGCTGCCAGGTCACCTACGCGGTGACCAGCCAATGGCAGGGTGGCTTCGGCGCCTCCGTGGCGGTGAAGAATCTGGGCGACCCGGTGACCGCGTGGACGCTGGGCTGGAGTTTCCCGTCCGGCCAGACCGTCACCCAGCTGTGGAACGGCGTGGTCAGCCAGTCGGGCGCCGCGGTGACCGTCCGCAACGCCGGCTACAACGGCTCGCTGGCCACGGGCGCGTCCACGTCGTTCGGCTTCAACGGCTCGTGGACCGGCAGCAACGCGGTGCCGAGCGGTTTCACGCTCAACGGGGTCTCCTGCACCGGTGGAGTCACCACCCCGCCCACCACGCCGGCCCCGTCGACGCCGCCGCCGTCCACTCCGCCGCCCACCACGCCGCCGCCCACGACCCCGCCGCCCACCACCCCGCCGCCGGCCGGTGGCGTGGTCAAGGTGATGGCGCTGGGTGACTCGATCACCGGGTCGCCGGGCTGCTGGCGGGCGCTGCTGTGGCAGCGGTTGCAGCAGGCCGGGCGGGCCTCCTCGGTGGACTTCGTCGGGACCCTGCCCGGGCAGGGCTGCGGCTTCACCTACGACGGTGAGAACGAGGGCCACGGCGGCTTCCTCGCCACCAACGTCGCCGACCAGAACCAGCTGCCGGGCTGGTTGTCGGCCACGGACCCGGACGTGGTGATGATGCACTTCGGCACCAACGACGTGTGGAGCAACCGCTCCCCGGCCACGATCCTCGCGGCGTTCACCAAACTGGTCGGCCAGATGCGCGCGTCCAACCCGGCGATGAAGATCCTGGTGGCGCAGATCCTGCCGATGACCCCGAGCAACTGCGCCGAGTGCACCCAGCGCGTGATCGACTTCAACGCGGCGATCCCGGCTTGGGCGGCGGCGACCAGCACCGCGGCCTCGCCGGTCACGGTGGTCGACCAGTGGACCGGCTTCAACACGGCGACCGACACCCCGGACGGCGTGCATCCCAACGACAACGGCAACCGCAAGATCGCCGACCGCTGGTATCCGGCGCTGCTGGCGGCTATCTCCTGAGCCGGCCGGGCCGGCCCTCAGCCTGAGCCGGCCTCGAATTGGGTCGGCCTTCGAACCGGGCCGGCCTTCGAACCGGGCCGGCCTGAAAGCGGCGGCCCCGGACCGGGCGGAGGTCCGGGGCCGCCCGGCGTTCACTCGCCGGGCACGGCCATCTCGCCCAGCTCGGACCAGTCGTCCTGCTCGACCGTCTGACTGACGATCTTCGGGGTCGCGGCCAGGTGCGGCGGCAGGTCCCGCTGGGCCTGCTTGAAGTGGGCCGACCCGACGTGCGCCGCTCCCGCCTCGCCGTCGCGGAAGGCTTCCACCAGCACGTACTCAGCGGGGTTGTCGAGGCTGCGGGACCAGTCGAACCACAGGCAGCCGGGCTCGGCGCGGGTCGCGGCGGTGAACGCGGCCGCGATCTGCGGCCAGTTGTCGGCGTCCTCCGGCTTGATCAGGAACTTCGCGGTAATGAAGATCATCGGTGCCTGCCTCTCGTGCGTGCTCGCCGTGCCACCACGTACCCGGTCCATCTAACTCCGCGCGGCCGCGGAGCCGGCGGCGACAGGCGCGTGCAGATGGTGACAAGGGGTCACGCTGCGCCGGTCCCGGCGCTTGACAGTGCGACGCGGGCGCGCGGAAGCTACGAATCTGACTTCGCTGGAGCCACGGGACGCTGAGCACGGACATCGGGCAGGGCATGGATATCGGGCGGGCCGGGCAGATCACGCAGATCGTGCTGATCCTGCTGTCACCGACACTGGCCTTCGGCGCGATCATCTACCTGCCCCGGGCCGCGCGCGCGGTGTGGCGCCGGGTGCACCCGGAACCGGAGCCGGGCCCGCTGGCCCCGCCGATCGAACAGGTCGTGGCGAACCTGCACCGCCTCCTGCACCAGCACGACGCCCTGCTGCACTCCCCCGAAGTGACCCTGCGGGCCCGGCGGCCGAGGGCAC
>NZ_JBEZGQ010000506.1:0-6062 GCF_040650095.1 Actinoplanes sp. NPDC048791
CGACGCTGGCGGTCGGCGTCGACGGGCTCGGCGACGGCGTCGGGCTCTCGCCACCGTAGCCACCGCTGCCACGGGTGGGTCCGGTGCCGTTGTCGTCCGGCGTCGCACCGTTGTCGCCCGGCTTGTTGTCGCCCGGCTTCTCGTCGTCGGTGTAGCCGTAGTCGCACTTGTCGCCGCGCTGCACCTCGGAACACGGCGTGGTCATCACGGCGGGCTGCTTGGCGCGAGCGGCGGACTCGTCGCCCGTCGCGGCGGCCGGGGCCCCGGTGAGGGCCAGAGCGGCGAGGACGGTGACGCCGGCCGCGGGCAGTCCAGCGGCCAACCGGCGCGTCAAACTCATGAAGGGAATCCGTTCTGTTGCGGTAAGTCCGTCTTGGTCCGGTGGGAGCTTAGCGGCTAATGCCGGATTTGGTGGCATTGCCCCTCCGGCGAGTCCCCATCGAATAGGTGAACGGGCTCAGCTCGGCAGGCCGCCGAAGCGGTGACTGCGCCACAGGTGGGACAGCGCGAAGACCTTGAGCTCGAACTGCGGATCGGCGGCGAACAGCTCACCGCTGTACGGCGCCTGCAACTGCACGCTGGCGCCGGACTCCAGGTAGACGGAGACGACCGTGCGGGCGCCGCGGCGCTCGGCCCGCAGGTCCACGACCCGGCTCCACGGCTGCACCCCCGCGCCGAACGGGGTCACGGTCCGGATGCCGCCGGCGTCGATCTCGGTGCCCAGCCGCGGCCGCAACAGCACCCCGGCCAGCGCACCGGCCAGCGGCGGACCGAACGCCAGCACCGCCCACACCCAGGCCGGTGGTGCGGTGGCCGCCGCCCAGGAGAGGGCCACCATGGTGGCGAGCAGACCGGCCGACACTCCCACCACCGCACCGAGAACGCCGAGGTACATGCCACGGGCGAGGGCCTGCTGCCAGGTGGGGCTGAAACGCGTCGCATCCATGACTGTTCAACGGCTGCCGCCCGGCCCGTCGGCGCACTGGCGGTGCGCCACTGCCGTACCGACGTACCTTTAAAGCATGGCAACTGACAAGACCACCCTGCCCACCACCGAAGAAGAGTGGCGGGTCCGCCTGAGCCCCGACGAGTTCCGGGTGCTGCGCCAGGGCGCCACCGAGCCGGCCTGGCGCGGCGAGTACGTCGACACCAAGACCGAGGGCACCTACGAGTGCCGGGCCTGCGGCGCCGCCCTGTACCCGAGTGAGACCAAGTTCGACTCGCACTGCGGCTGGCCGTCGTTCGACGACGCCATCCCGGGCGCGATCAAGGAGATCGAGGACCGCAGCCTCGGCATGGTCCGCACCGAGATCCAGTGCGCCCGCTGCGGCAGCCACCTGGGCCATGTGTTCAAGGGCGAGATGATGACGGCGAAGAACACGCGGCACTGTGTGAACAGCCTGTCGATCAAGCTCGACCCGAAGTGAGCTCCTCCACGGTGTAACGCACGCCGGTGTCCGACGTCCTGGTGTCGGCACCGGCGGTGAGCTGCCATTCCGGCCCGAGCCGAGGGGCGAAGGTGTCCCCCTCGACGGCGAGGTCGATGCGGGTCCGCACGATGTGCCCGGCGTACGGCAGCAGCGCGGTGTAGACCGCCGCCCCGCCCATCACCCAGAAGTCGTCGTGGACCCGCAGCAGCTCGCCGACCGAGCCGAAGGTCTCGGCTCCGGCGGCGGCCCAGCCCGGTTGCCGGGTCAGCACCACGTTGCGCCGGCCGGGCAGCGGCCGGAAGCGCTCCGGCAGCGAATCCCAGGTGGCCCGGCCCATCACCACGGTCGCGCCCATCGTGCGCTCGCGGAAGATCTGCTGCTCGCCGGGCACGTGCCAGGGGATCGCCCCCTTGGCGCCGATGACGCCGCCGCGCGCCTCGGCCCAGATCATGTGAATGGTCATACCGCGACCGGCGCGCGCAGAGCCGGGTGGTGCTGGTAGTCGACCAGCGAGAAGTGCTCGTAGGTGTAGTCGAAGAGCGACTCCGCCGGCGCGATCTCCAGCTTCGGGAACGGGTACGCGGGCCGGGTGAGCTGCTCGCGCACCTGCTCGACGTGGTTGGCGTAGATGTGGCAGTCGCCGCCGACCCAGATGAAGTCCCCGGGGATCAGCCCGGTCTGCGCCGCGATCAGCTGCGTCAGCAGCGCGTAGCTGGCGATGTTGAACGGCACGCCCAGGAACATGTCGGCGCTGCGCTGGTAGAGCTGGCAGGAGAGCCGGCCGTCGGCGACGTAGAACTGGAACAGCGCGTGGCACGGCGCGAGGGCCATCTCGGGCAGCTCGGAGACGTTCCAGGCCGAGACGATCATGCGGCGCGAGTCGGGGTCGCGGCGCAGCGTGGCCAGCAGCTCGCTGATCTGGTCGACGTGGCCGCCGTCCGGGGTGGGCCAGGACCGCCACTGCTTGCCGTAGACCGGGCCCAGCTCGCCGTTCTCGTCGGCCCACTCGTCCCAGATGGTCACGCCGCGCTCGCGCAGCCACCGGGTGTTGCTGTCGCCGCGCAGGAACCAGAGCAGCTCGACCGCGACCGACTTGAAATGCACCCGCTTGGTGGTGATCAGCGGGAAGCCCTGGGACAGGTCGTAGCGCAGTCGCTCACCGAAGAGGCTGACCGTGCCGGTGCCGGTGCGGTCCGCCTTCGGGATGCCGGTCTCGAGGACCCGGCGCAGCAGCTCTTCGTACTGGGTGTCGACCATGGCGCCACGCTAGCGCCTCCGCCGCCCCGGAGCCGAGAGGGACCCGGGCGGCGGAGGTCACATCGCCGCCACTAATGAGCCCACGACTCACTCATGGCCGAGATCTGCTGGTTGAGCTGCTGGAGGTCACGGTTCGGCTCCTCGCGCTGCTTGGCCGGGTCGACCGCGGCGAATCCGAGCTGAGTGCCGAGCTGCTGCCAGCGGGCGAACAGGATGGACTCCATGAGCACGTCCTTGACGTCCTCGTGGGCTGCCTCGAGCTCATGCACGGCGGCCTCGTACCGCTCCACCTTTTTGAGCAGGTCAGAACTCTCGTGAATGGTCATACCGGCAGGCTACCCAGAAATGAACCTTTTTCAGGTTGATATCCGGATACCGAGGAATGTCCGCCTAGGCCACGCTACAGGTCGAACTCGCCGTCCTTGGCGCCGCCGACGAAAGCGTCCCATTCGTCCGGCGTGAAGAAGAGCACGTCGCCGTCGGGCTTGCGGGAGTCACGGACGGCGACCCCGCCGTCCAGCAGGGCGACCTCGACGGCGGCGGCACCCGGCTGTGCGGTACCGCCGCTGCGGCGCCATACGGCGTTGGTCAGATCAGCCTCGAACTTTTTCACGCCGCACAGTGTGCCAAGTCACGGCCGCGGACGTAAGGGCTGTAACCGGTACGAGTGTCGTCAGTCCTTGAGCTTGCCGGCGACCTTGACGATGCGCTGGGCCAGGTGGTCGAGCGCGGCGTTCTCCGTGTCACCCAGCGGGTTGTCGTTGTTGCCGCCGGTGACGTGCGAGACGCCGTACGGGTTGCCGTCGGCGAACTTCAGCGGGTCCGTGTAACCGGGCGCGACGACCACGCCGCCGAAGTGGTAGATCGTGTTGTACAGCGCGAGCAGCGTCGACTCCTGGCCGCCGTGCGCGGTCATCGAGGCGGTGAAGCCGGCGTACGCCTTGTCGGCGAGCAGGCCCTGCCCCCACTGCGGGCCCAGCGTGTCCAGGAACTGCTTGAGCTGGCTGGCCACGTTGCCGTACCGGGTGGGGGTGCCGAAGAGCACGGCGTCCGCCCATACGATGTCGTCGGCGGTGGCCTTGGGCTCGTTCTTGGTGCGGTCGAAGTGCTGACTCCACGCCGCGTTCGAGGCGATGGCCTCCTGCGGCGCGAGCTCTGCCACCTGACGCAGACGCACCTCGGCGCCCGCCTTCTCCCCCGCCTGGGCGATCCGCTCCGCCATGGCGTGGATCGTGCCGGTCGAGGAGTAGTACACGACTGCGAGCTTCACGTTAGCCACAAAGGGCCCCTTCCGTAGTTGCTTGTAGCGTCAACTATTCCGGAAAGGCTTTCCCGGGCGCAGCCGAACGAAACGTCAGAGCACAAGTTCACTGCCGTGCGGCCCGACCGCGTCGGCGTGCTCGTCGTCCAGCCACACGCCGTCGCTGGCGAGATACCGGAAGCGGTAGTGGCCCGGCTCCAGCCGCACGGTGACCGTCCGGGTGCCGTCCCGCCGGTCCTTGAGCTCGTGCAGCCCCGGTTCCCAGTCGTTGAACGTGCCGACCACGCTCACCGGCCCGGCCGGGGCGTCCTTGGGCAGGCAGAACGTCACCCGGGTCTTGTCGCCGAAGAGCTTGCTTCGCTTGATCATTCTCGCCTCCAGAGTGCGCGGCTCCTCCTGCACCAACGGGCGAGGGTGCGTTTCGGTGACGCCTAAAATCCGACTCATGCATCCGGAGCCCCGAGACGAGATCCGGGTGGCGTCGTTCCGCGACCTCGACGCCACCACCCTGTACGCGATCCTGAAGCTGCGCGTCGACGTGTTCGTCGTGGAGCAGAAATGCCCGTACCCGGAGCTGGACGGGCGCGACGACGAGCCCGGCACCCGCCACGTGTGGCTGGCCCGGGGCGACGAGATCCTCGCCTACCTGCGGATCCTCGACGACGGCGGCACCGAGCGGATCGGCCGCGTGGTGACCGCCCCGAACGCGCGCCAGGGTGGCTATGCGAGCAGGCTGATGACCCACGCGCTCGAGGTGATCGGCAACCGGCCGAGCAGGCTGGAGGCGCAGGCGTACCTCACCGGCTTCTACAGCCGCTTCGGCTTCGTGCCGACCGGACCCGAGTATCTGGAGGACGGCATCCCCCACGTACCCATGAAGAGGTCTTAGGGCAGGGCAGCGACAAGCTCGGTGACCGAACGGCGGCGACCGGTGTAGAACGGCACTTCCTCGCGGACGTGCCGGCGGGCGGTGGACGCGCGCAGGTCACGCATCAGGTCGACGATGCGGTGCAGCTCATCGGCCTCGAACGCCAGCATCCACTCGTAGTCACCGAGGGCGAACGAGGCGACCGTGTTGGCCCGCACGTCCGGGTAGCCGCGGGCCATCTTGCCGTGCTCGGCCAGCATGAAACGCCGCTCCTCGTCGGGCAGCAGATACCACTCGTAGGAACGGACGAACGGGTACACGCAGATGTACGGGCGGGCCTCCTCGCCGGCCAGGAACGCCGGCAGGTGGCTCTTGTTGAACTCGGCCGGGCGGTGCAGCGCCATCTGGGACCAGACCGGGGCCAGGTGGCGGCCCAGCGCCGTCCGGCGGAAGAGCCCGTACGCCTCCTGCAGCGCGTCCGGCGACTCCGAGTGCCACCACACCATGATGTCGGCGTCGGCGCGCAGGCCGGCCACGTCGTACGTGCCCCGCACCACCACGTCCTTGCCGAGCAGCTGCTCGAACAGCGCGTCGACCTCGCCGGCCAGGTCCTCGCGCAGGGCCGGCAGCGGCGACGCGACCTTGAAGACCGACCACATGGTGTAACGGATCGTCGCGTTCAGTTCCTTGACCCGCGCGGCGTTGGTCTGCGGCTGATCGGTCATCGCTCCTCCAGGTGTTTCAGGACGTCATCGGCGGCACTCTCGCCGCTGGCCACACAGGCCGGAATGCCCACCCCGTCGTACGCGGCGCCGGCCAGCACCAGGCCGGGCCGGTCGCTGAGCGCTGCCCGGGCCAGGGCCACCCGGTCAAGGTGCCCCGGGGCGTACTGCGGCAGGCCGCCACCCCAGCGTTGCACCCAGGTCTCCACCGGCGGCGGCAGCTCGCCGCCGAGCAGCCGGCCCAGCTCGGCGTGGGCGGTCGTGGCCAGCACGGGATCGGGCGGTTGCAGCCGCTGCTCCTCGCCGGCCCGGCCCAGCGAGGCCCGGATGATCACCGGACCGCCCTCGCGGCGCAGGTGGGACCACTTGTGGGTGAAGAAGGTGGCCGCCTTGACCAGGGTGCCCTCGGTCGGCGGCACGAGGAAGCCGGACAGGTCGGGCAGCGGCGTGCCGGGCGGCAACGCCATCGCGATCAGCGCGACGCTGGCGTAGTCGAGCGCCTCGATCTCGGCGGCCGCGGACAG
>NZ_JBEZGQ010000507.1:0-6058 GCF_040650095.1 Actinoplanes sp. NPDC048791
CAACAGCACCGGCGCGCACATCTTCGCGGCGATGGTCATGGCCTGCAGCCCCAGCTCAACGATCTGCGTGTCCGTCATGCCATCCCCTTCGGGCTCCCGCCCAAGCCGGGGAGCGCAGAACGGGGGCGCCACGGTTGCCGTTCGGTTCAGGGGCTCGGAAACCTCAAGTCGAGACCGGGACGGGCGGCTCCGGGGCCGGGCGCTGCGTCACCGTCAGTGGCTCCGGGAGGTGCGGCTCGACGATGTCGAAGTAGCGGGGGCGTTCGTAGTGCCGGGCCATCCGGAGCAGGCGGACCAGCGGCCTTCTGCGGGCGGTGAGCGCGTCGCGGACCAGGTCGGTGTGCACCTGCCGGGCCAGCACCACCCGGCGGCTCGTTGCCACCAGGGTGCGGGTCGCCGCGTCGGTGCCGGTCAGCCGGACGGCCTGCAACTGGCGGGTCAGGTCGTTCTCCGCTGCCTCACGTTCGTCGGGCTCCGCGTCGAGGGCCAGGCGCGCCGCCGCGTACAGCTCGATGAAGTCGGTGTTTTCCGCTACCACGGCTGCGGCGGCCGCTCGGCGGAGCAGGTGGGCGTCCAGGGCGCGGGTTGCTGAAGCCGCACGGACGTGGACCCGTTCGACGCGGTGGGCCGTCCAGGCGAGGTACGCCGACAGCACAGCCGCCACCGCGAGCGCACCCATGACCCACCACATGCGGGGCATCGTAGTGCCGTTTTGTGTCGGAGAGTTACGTCCCGGAGCGTGGTTCGGCCCACTCTTCGTCAAAAACGCGACCGTCCGTAGCCTCGATCGCCGTCGCGTATACCTCCAGTACACGGTTGGCTACGCTGGGCCAGTCAAAGGCCTTCACGACCTCGCGGGCGCACTCGGCCAGCAGGGTCCGGCGTTGCGGGTCGTCCAGCAGTTCGGCCAGCACCGCCGTCAATGCCTCGGTGTCGCCGGTCGGGAAGAGCGCCCCGGCCCGGCCGCCGTCCAGGACCCGGCGGAACGCGTCGAGATCACTCGCCGCGATCGTCGCGCCGGCCGCCATCGCCTCGGTGAGGATCATGCCGAAGGACTCGCCGCCCGTGTTCGGGGCCACGTAGATGTCCACGCTGCGCAGCATCCGGGCCTTGTCGGCCTCGCTGACCAGGCCCAGGAACTCGACCCGGGGGTGCAGGTCGGCCGGGATGTCGTCGTACAGGTCGCCGCGGTCACCGGGGCCGGCCACCAGCAGGCGCAGGCCGGGCCGTTGCCGGGCGAGCGTGACGAACGCCGTACGCAGCAGCTCGAAGCCCTTGCGCGACTCGGTGAAGCGGCCCAGGAAGCCCAGCGTGCCGCCCTCGCCCGGCCAGCCCGGCAGGCGCTGCGCGGTGGCGAACTTGGCCACCGCCACCCCGTTGGGGATCTCCACCGCGCCGCCGCCGATGTGCTCGACCTGCACCTTGCGGGCCAGCTCGCTGACGGCGATGCGGGCGGTGATCTTCTCGACCACCGGCTGGAGGAAGCCCTGGGCCGCGGCCAGCGCGCGGGAGCGGACCATCGCGGTGTGGAAGGTGGCCACGACCGGGCCGCGGGCGGACAGCACTGCCAGCAGCGACAGGCTCAGCGTGAGCGGTTCGTGCACGTGCAGCACGTCGAACTGGCCGCGGGCCAGCCAGCGGCGCACCCGGGCGGTCGACACCGGGCCGAAGGCGATCCGGGCCACCGAGCCGTTGTACGGCAGCGGCATCGCCCGCCCCGCCGCCACCACGTACGGCGGCAGCTCCGCATCCTCGTCCGCCGGCGCCAGCACGCTGACCTCGTGCCCGAGCGTGATCAGGGCCTCGGCGAGGTCGACGATGTGGTTCTGCACGCCGCCCGGCACGTCGAACGAGTACGGCGAGACGATCCCGATCCGCACGCTGCCCCGCCCCTCAGACCCGGGCGCTCTGGTCGAGCCACAGTTTCTGCAGCATGTGCCAGTCCTGCGGGTGCTCGGCGATGCCCAGCTCGAACGCGTCGGCCAGCCGCTGAGTGGTGATCTTGACTCGGACGTCGAGGGCGCCCTCGGAAGGGTCGGGCAGCTCGATGCGCCGGATCCGGCCCAGCGAGCCGGTCGGGGTGAACCACAGGTCGGCCGCGTACAGCGGGGCGCCGGTGCGCAGGGCCAGGATCGCGGGGCCGGCCGGCATCCGGGTGCGGCCGCCGAAGAACCGCACCTCGATGCCGCGGGCGGACAGGTCACGGTCGGCGAGCAGCGGCACCGCGTACCCCTGGGTGGCTTTTTCGGCGAGCACGTCCAGCGGTGGCCGTTGGCCGCCGGTGAGCGGGAGCACCTCCATGCCGAGCTTCTCGCGGTACGCGATGAAGCGCTCGAACAGCCCCTCGGGCTTGAGCCGCTCCATGACCGTGACCAGCCGGTAGTCGTGCGAGACGACCCAGGCGGCGGCCGCGTCCCAGTTGGCCATGTGCGGCAGCGCCAGGATCGCGCCCTTGCCCTCACCCAGGACGCGGTGGAACTCGTCCGCGTTGACCAGGTCGAAGTCGCGCAGGAAGTCGGCCCGGCTCTGTGAGGGCAGCCGGAAGGCCTCCATCCAGTACCGGGCGTACGAGCGCAGCCCGGCCCGGACCAGGTCGTCGAGCTCGGCCTCCGGCAGGTCGGGGCCGACGACCATGCGCAGGTTGCGGCGCAGCCGCTGGGTGCCCGGGCCGTTGGCCTTGGCCGCCCGGTCGGCGCCCCGGTCGAAGACGGCGCGGGCGGCACGCAGCGGCAGCATCCGCGTCACCCGCCAGCCGGCGGCGTAACCCAGCTCGGTCAGCTGATCACGGCGAGAGGTCACGCCGGACCCTCCGGCTCAGCCGGCGCACCCGCAGCGGGCCCGGCCGACGTGGGACCGGCCGAAGCGGGCCCGGCCGGGACGACGTCCGACTTGGCCGCGTGGATCAGCCGCTGGAAGACGGTGATGATCGACAGCACCGACAGCACCCACAGCGCGGCCGGCAAACCCCACTCCAGCCCGGCGGCGCCCAGCAGACCGCCGACACCCACGATGAGCAGGCGTTCGAGGCGTTCGGCGATGCCGACGTCGGCGTCCAGGCCGAGGCTCTGCGCGCGGGCCTTGACGTAGGAGACGACCTGGCCGAAGGCGAGCGAGATCAGCGCGGCGACCATGCCGCCGTACGGGTTGCCCTCGCCGGCCAGGTAGTAGGCGACGGCGCCGAAGACCGCGGCGTCGGCGATGCGGTCCATCGACGAGTCCAGCAGGGCTCCGAACTTGCCGGACGGTCCGCGCAGGCGGGCCATCGTGCCGTCGAGAGCGTCGGTGAGGGCGCTGGCCGTGACGATCACGGTGCCCCAGAACAGCTCACCGCGGGCGCCGAAGCCCAGGGCGCCGATCAGGACGCCGACGGTGCCGGCGACGGTCACCGCGTTCGGGGTGACGCCGAGGCGCAGCAGGAGGCGGGCGGTCGGATGGAGGACGTACGACACGAGGGCGCGGGCGGGCACGCTGACGATCTTTGCCATGGCCGTCCCACCATAACGGCGACCGGGAAGAACCGGTACGGCGTGCGTCACGCGTCGCCGGATCGTCACAAAGGCCGGTTGCTGACTACAAAGGGTTGCGGCGGTGACTGCGCCGGGTGTCAGATCCAAGGACGGGGGGCGTAACAGCCAGGAATGCCCGCCCGGGTCCCGCGGCAGCCGACGGGGTCGGGAGAATGGGCGCCGACCGCGGCTGCCGACAGGAGGGCGTCACCATGACGCAGAAGACCCAGGAGAAAGGGCTCACCGCACCGGTGGTGACCGAGCCCGGCAGAGTACGCAACGTGGTGCTGGTGGGCCACTCCGGCGCGGGCAAGACGACGCTGGTCGAGGCGCTGCTCGCGGCGACCGGCACCATCTCGCGTACGGGCACGGTGGCGGACGGCACCACGGTGACCGACCACGACCCGGCGGCCGTACGCCAGCAGCGGTCCGTCTCCCTCTCGTGCGCCCCGCTGGTGCACGAAGGAGTGAAGATCAACCTGCTCGACACTCCCGGCTACGCCGACTTCGTGGGTGAGCTGCGCGCCGGCCTGCGGGCCGCGGACGCCGCCGTCTTCGTGGTCTCGGCGGTCGACGGCGTGGACGAGGCGACCGTCGCCCTGTGGGAGGAGTGCGCCGCGATCGGCATGCCCCGGGCCGTGACGATCACCCGGCTCGACCATCCGCGCGCCGACTACGAGGGCACCCTGCAGGAGTGCCAGGAGGCGTTCGGCGAGAACGTCATGCCGATCTACCAGCCCATGCTCGGCGACGACGGCGCCTCCATCGCCGGCCTGCTGGGCCTGGTCACGCTGAAGGTGCTGGACTACTCGGCCGGCTATCCGCCGCGGGCCGGCGAGGCCGAGCGCGAGCACCTGCTGCCCATCAAGGACGACCGGGACCTGCTCATCGAGGGGATCATCGCCGAGAGCGAGGACGAGACCCTGATGGACCGGTACGTCGCCGGCGAGCTGATCAGCACCGACACGCTGATCCCGGATCTGGAGAAGGCCGTGGCCCGCGGCACCTTCTACCCGGTCATCCCGGTCTGCGCCGCGACCGGGGTCGGCCTGGACGCCCTGCTCGACGGCCTGGTCAGCGCCGCGCCGTCGCCCCTGGAGCACGACCTGCCGGTGGTCACCGGGGTGGACGGCGGCCCCCGCCCGCCGCTGACCTGCGACCCGGACGGCCCGCTGGTGGCCGAGGTGGTCAAGACGACGATCGACCGGCACGTCGGCCGGGTCTCGCTGGTCCGGGTCTTCTCCGGCACGCTGCGCCCCGAGCTGACCGTGCACGTCTCCGGGCACGGCCTCACCGAGCGGGGACACCCCGACCACGACGCCGACGAACGGATCGCGCACGTCTACTCCCCGCTGGGCGCGCAGCTGCGTGAGGTGAGCGCCTGCGTCGCCGGGGACATCTGCGCGATCACCAAGTCGGGCAGCGCCGAGACCGGTGACACCATCTCGGCCAAGGACCAGCCGCTGCTCATGGAGCCGTGGAGCATGCCGGAGCCGCTGCTGCCGATCGCGGTGGTCGCCAAGACCCGTTCCGACGAGGACGCCCTGGCCAAGAATCTGGCCCGGCTCGTCGCCGGTGACCCCACGCTGCGGCTGGAACGCAATCCCGACACCCACCAGCAGGTGCTGTGGTGCATGGGCGAGTCGCACGCCGACGTGGTCCTCGAACGGCTGCGCGCCGGTGGCGTGGAGCTGGACACCGAGCCGGTGAAGGTGTCCCTGCGCGAGACCTTCAGCGCCCCGGCCCAGGGTCACGGCCGGCACGTCAAGCAGTCCGGCGGCCACGGCCAGTACGCCGTCTGCTCGATCAAGGTCGAGCCGCTGCCCCGCGGCAGCGGTTTCGAGTTCGTGGACAAGGTCGTGGGCGGCGCGGTGCCGCACAACTACATCCCGTCGGTGGAGAAGGGCGTACGCGCCCAGCTCGAACGGGGCATCGTCGCCGGTTACCCCGTGATCGACCTGCGGGTGACGCTGGTGGACGGCAAGGCGCACAGCGTCGACTCCTCCGACGCCGCGTTCCAGACGGCCGGGGCGCTGGCCCTGCGGACCGCCGCCGAGCAGGGTCAGGTGACGCTGCTGGAGCCGGTCGACGAGATCGTGGTGCGGGTGCCGGACAGCTATGTCGGCGCGGTGATGAGTGACCTGTCCGGGCGCCGGGGCCGGCCGCTGGGCACCGAGGTGACCGAGGACGGCGACCGCAGCCTGGTCCGGGCCGAGGTGCCGGCCACCGAGCTGGTCCGCTACGCGGTCGAGCTGCGCGCGCTCACCTCGGGCGCGGGCACCTTCAGCCGCACCTACGCCCGGCACGAGCCGATGCCCGCGCACCTGGCCGACGCCATCCGCAAGGAGCACGCGAGCAGGTAGCAGCGTTCACGCGACCGGCGCCATCGGGTAGGACGGCAGCTCGATGGCGTTGGCCGCGTCGTGCAGCGGCCGGGTGACGCGCTCGATGATCTGCCGCTTGAGCGGGTGGTACTTCAGCGTGCGCATGCCGTAGTTGCGCACCGCCAGCGAGAGCCGGCCGCCCGGGACCATGTCGCCGGCCTTCTTGTC
>NZ_JBEZGQ010000508.1:0-6042 GCF_040650095.1 Actinoplanes sp. NPDC048791
GCCGTCGACCGGGCCGCCGCCGAGCTCGGCCGCCTCGACATCCTGGTCAACAATGCCGGCGCCTTCCTGCTCGGGCCGGTGGAGCAGCTCGACCTGGCGGACTTCGAGCAGAGCATCGCGGTCAACGTCCGGGCGCCGTTCGTGGCCGCGCAGGCGGCGCTGCGGCACCTGACCGGCGGCGGGCGAATCATCTCCATCGGCAGCAACGTGGCCGAGCGGGCTGTCTTCCCCGGCTTCACCCTGTACGCGCTGAGCAAGACCGCGCTGACCGGCCTGACCAAGGCCCTGGCCCGGGAGGTGGGCCCGCGGGCGATCACCGTCAACCTGGTCAACCCGGGCCCGACGGACACGGACCTGAACCCGGCCGACGGCCCGAATGCGGACGCGATCAACGCCCTGACGGCGCTGGGTCACTACGCGGAACCGGCGGACGTGGCCGCGGCCGTGGCGTTCCTGGCCGGCCCGGACGGACGCTACGTCACGGGCGCGACGATCAACGTGGACGGTGGCTTCACCGTCTGAGCGCGGCCTTGACAGCACGGCGCGGCCCGGGAAAGGTCGCGTCGTGCTGTCGGGGGTTGGTCATCGCCTGCGCCACGGCCGCCGAGGCCGCCGCGATCGGCGCCGGCATCTCCGACTACTGCTACCGGGCCAGTGATGCGCGCACCTACGTGCTGCGCAGCCACGGTGTCGAGGGCTACGTCGTCTGTCCGGCGGTCGGGTGGCGCGAGGGCGTGCTGCCCCGCATGCAGCAGAGTCTGTTCCATCAGTTCTCGCCGCACGACACCGCTTGGCCGAGGGGGCCGCTGGGTGGGGTCGACGGCGGCCTGAGTGTCGCGTCGCCCGCCGAGGTAGCCCAAGCGGTCGTCGACGGCCTTCCCGACGGTGCCCGGCGCTACAACTACCGGACCGTCTATGTCCTCTGCGTCAAGGGTGACAGCGACGAACGGCGCCCGGTCGGAGTGTTCCTCAACGAGGAGGACGGCGCCGAGGCGGCTCGCCTGGCCCAGGCGACCGGTCCGGGCTACCGGCTCCTGGCGGTGCCCGTGGTCCTCTGACGCCGGGCGGCGATCCGGGCGCACAGCGATGGTGATCAATGGCTACGCATCGTAGCCTCTCGATACCATCCTGTGACCGTGGAGGACGCCATGCACGTTCCCCTTATTGTCGCGTTGCTGCTGGCCGGACCGGTGACCCCGGCCCCGGCAGCCGCGTTCGTGCTGCCGACACTGGCCGTCGGTGCCACCACCTCCAGCGCCGACACCGTCGGCAGTGGCAACACCTGCGCCGGATTCCTCGACGAGCGTGCGCATCTCGGGCCGCAGCTCACCGTCCGTCGGGTCTTCACCTCGGCCGCCGCCCTGCCGCCCGCGGACGCGCTCAGCTGTCAGCAGACCTTCGGCGCGACGCTCTGGTACTCGTTCAAGACGACCTGCACGCCGGTCGCCGTCGCCGCCGGCACCTGTGACGGCGAGATCCAGGCGATCGCCGCGGCCATGCCGGCGGGCAGCTACCTGACGTACTACCACGAGCCGGAGGACGACATGACCGGCGTGCAGTTCGTGGCCGCGTTCACCCGGGTCTACCAGCAGAGCAAGGCAGTCAACGCGGCCGTCAACGTGGTGCCGGTGCACATGGCGTACCAGTGGCGGTCGGGCTCGGCGTTCGTGACCAACAACGGCACCGGCGGGGACCGGGAGGTGCGGGACTGGGTCGTGCCGGTCGCCTACGCCGACGCGTACGGGATCGATCTGTACTGGCAGGCCAGCACCCGCGGCAGCGAGCCGGACGACCCGGTCAGCGTCGGCAGCGACCCGCGGATGCTGCGCTGGTACGGCGCATTCGGCACCCTCGGCCGCCCCCTGACGCTCACCGAGTGGGGCATCGACGACGACCAGGGCGTCCGCGCCTCGCGGGGACCGGCGATCCGCGCCTCCCGCACCTGGCTGGCGTCGCACGGGTTCCAGGTCGTCTGTTACTGGCAGCATGACAATTGGTATCTGGGCACGTCGGTGGTGCCCGCCGGTGGTTACGCCGACCCGGACGGCGTCGCCGCGTACCAGGAGCTGGTGGCCGCGGCGACGCCGTGAGGTCAGCGGATCCGCACCTGCACGGTCCGCACCGGGCTGGTGTTGCCGGCCCGGTCGGTGGCCCGGTACGACACCCGGTGCGTGCCCTTGCCGCGGACCTTGACCGGCGACTTGTAGGTCTGCCAGGACCCACGGTCCACCCGGTACGAGATCCGCTCCACCCCGGAGCCGCCGTCCTTGGCGCTCAGCGTGACCGTGACCGGTGACCGGCCGACCCGCACCGCCGCGCTGACCGCCGGCGCCTGGGGGTCGCGCCGCACGGTGAGCGTGCCCGGCGCCGACACGTTGCCGAAGTGGTCGGTCGCCCGGTAGGTCACGGTGGTCACGCCGGCCGGCAGCGGCACCGGTCCGGTGTAGGTCTGCCACTTGCCGCCGGCGGTCCGGTATTCGCGGGAGGCGATGCCGGACGGGTCGGTGGCGGTGACGACCAGGGCCACCGGGCCGGTGAACCAGCCGTGCCGGCCGGTCGGCTGCCGCGGGTCGGTCAGCCCGGTGACCGCAGGGGCGGTCACGTCCGGCTGCAGCGGCACGGTGACCCGCTGCGCGGTCTCCTGGTTGCCGGCCCGGTCGGTGGCCTGGAACGCGAGGCGGTGCACGCCGGTGAGGGTGAACGGCTTCGCGTACGGCTGCCACGCGCCGTCGTCGACGCGGTAGCTGACCGAGGCCACGCCCGAGGCGGTGTCCTGGGCGCTCAGCGTCACCGTCGAGACGTTCTTGACGGTCTTCACCGCGACGGCGGACATCGGCGGTTCCGGGTCGACCCGTACCGGCAGTTCGGCGACCGGGCCGAGGATCAGGTTCGCGCCCCGGGCCCGGTGGCGCACGGTGTACGAGCCGGCCGGCAGCGGCACCGGTTCGGTGTACGCGGCCCAGGCTCCGTCGCCCAGCGCGTACTCGATCGTGCTGTTGCCCGCGCCGCCGCTGAGGGTGAGGGTGGCGCCGGC
Source organism: Actinoplanes sp. NPDC048791 (assembly GCF_040650095.1). NCBI lineage: Bacteria > Bacillati > Actinomycetota > Actinomycetes > Micromonosporales > Micromonosporaceae > Actinoplanes > Actinoplanes sp. NPDC048791. Next base: position 3,035 of record NZ_JBEZGQ010000508.1, read on the forward strand.
GCCGTACCAGCCGTCGGTCCCGGGCCGGGAGATCGACGCCTGCGGGGGCACCCCGGTGTAGGTGAGCGGGTCGACGCTCTCCAGGGTCGGGATGACCGGGGTGATGGCTCCGGTGGCGTCGAAGTACAACCGGTCGATGGTGGTCTCGCGGTGGAAGCCGTCGCCGCCGGTGAGCGCGAAGCGGTGGTACGCGATGTACCAGTCGTCGGTGCCGGGCACCTGGATGATCGAGCTGTGCCCGGTGGCGAGGATGCCCTGCGCCGGGTCCTTGGCCAGGATCACGCCGCGGGCGGTGAACGGCCCGTACGGCGAGCTGCCGGTGGCGTAGGCGACCCGGTAGTTCTCGCTGCCGGTGTCGTCGACGGAGTAGCTCAGGTAGTAGGTCCCGTTCCGCTCGTTCATGAACAGGCCCTCGCGGAAGTCGGTGAGCCCGCCGATGGTCTGCCGCTTGGCGACGTCGATCGAGGTCATGTCCGCGTTCAGCGGCGCGACGTAGGCCTTGCCGTTGCCCCAGTACAGGTAGCTCTGCCCGGTGGTGTCGGTGAACACGGCCGGGTCGATCTGCTGGGCGCCGGCGTAGTCGTCGCGGTCGATCAGTGGCGCGCCGGAGTCGGTGAACGGGCCGAGGGGCGAGTCGGCGGTGGCCACCCCGATGTTGCCCGCGGCGCAGTAGTAGAAGTAGTACTTGCCGTTGGCCGACGCCATCGCCGGGGCCCAGGCGTTGGTGTGCGCCCAGGACACGTCGGCCAGGTCCAGGATCGTGCCGTGCTCGGTCCAGGTGGCCAGGTCGGTCGAGGACCACGCCTTGAACGTGGTGCTCCCCCAGCCCGCGATGCCGTCGGTGGTCGCGTAGATGTAGTAGGTGTCGCCGAAGCGGACGATGTTCGGGTCGGCGTTGAAACCGGGCAGCACCGGCGAGCGCAGCACCCGGGTGGTGACCGTGTAGGAGCGGGTCGCGCCGGCGGCGCTGGTGACGGTGATGCGCCGTGCGGTGGACCAGTCGCCGGCTCCCGCGCCGGTGACCGTGGAGGTGCTCGCCACGGTGAAGACCGGGTTGAGGTTACGGCGGTCGGTGCCGGGGCGGACCGGCAGCACGATGGTGCCGGCCTCGCTGTCGATCAGGGCCGGGGCCTTGAGGCTGTCCAGCGTCACCGCGGAGACCGTGGTGGCATTGCCGCCGAGCTGGGCGACCTCGGCGGAGGTCAGGGCGCGGTTGTAGATGCTGACGTCGCGCATCCGGCCCTTGAAGTACTTGTCCGCGGCGTACACCGAGCGGCCGAGGTAGTTGGCCTTGGTGACGCCGTTGCCGATCGAGCCGGGGGTCACGGTGACCGCGGTGTTGCGGGCGACCTGGCGGCCGTCGAGGTAGAGCGTCGCGGTGCCGTCGCCGACGGTGTAGGTCAGCGTCCGCCACGAGCCGCGGCTCAGGGCGCTGCCGGTCGCCGCGCCCTGTTCGGTGGTCCAGTTGCCGGAGGCGATGGCCGCGCGGTAGTTGTCGCCGGTGCTGAACACGTACCCGTTGCCGGCGCCGCCGCTGTCGGTGTTGCCCATCCCCCACAGGAAGTAGGGCTTGGGTTGGGCCGGGTCGATCCAGACGTCGGTGGAGACGGTCATGGCCCGCATCCCCGCCATGGCGTTGTCCGGCAGCTTCACGTAACCGTCGGTGCCGCCGAAGGTCAGGCTGCCGTCGCTCCAGCTCGTGCCGCCGGCGACCGTGGCGTTGTTGCCGTTGCCGGAGGAGTCGATGACCGTGGTGCCGGTGCTCTGGTCCAGGGCGTAGTGGGCGACCAGCCCGTCGGCGGTGGCGGGCAGCGGATCGGGGGTGCCGGAGAGCCGGTCGAGTTCGGCCTGGGTGACCGGCAGGACCGTGCCGTGGCGCGGGCTCTTCGGCAGGGCGTAACTCGCCGGCACCTTCCAGGCCGGGGCGTCGAGGTTGTCGGTGCCGAGCGGGATGTAGCCGCGGCCGCCGTACTCGTCGACGAAGAGGTAGTAGTCCGAGCCGGAGTCGTCGCCGGGGTTGGCCTTGAAGGCGGTCGGGCCTTCCACGGCGGAGGTGCCGGCGGCCTTGCCGATGCAGGAGGCCACGATCCGCCACGCCGGGTTCTTCGGGTCGTACGCCGGGTCGGCCACGTCGTCGACCGCGGTCAGCGAGTCAGCCCGCTCCTGGATGATGTCGCTGCAGCCGGTGACCGCACCCTCGTCCTTGGTGAAGCGGTGGTACTTGCCGCCGTCCTTGATCACCGTGCTGTCGATCCGGGACGAGCCGCGGTCCTGCCAGATCTTCGGCGTGCTGAACGTGACGAAGTCGCGGGTGGTGGCGTAGAGCATCCGGTTGTAGGCGTCGCCGGTGTGCCCGGGGTCGGACTCGGCGTACAGCTTGGACGCCCAGAAGACGACGTACTGGCCCAGGGTCTCGTCCCAGAACGCCTCGGGGGCCCAGGTGTTGCCGGCGGTCGGCGGTGAGACCAGCACGTGCCGCTGCTGCCCCCAGTGCACCAGGTCGGTGGACTCCCACACCTCGAGGTAGCGGCTGCCGCGGCGCTGCGAGTCGTCCCAGGAGGTACCGCTGCCGATGGACAGGTCGGTGGCGATCAGGAAGAACTTGTCACCCTCGGGCGAGCGGATCAGGAACGGGTCGCGCAGGCCCTTGGTGCCCAGCGTGGAGGTGAGCACCGGCTGGCCGCCGTTGAGCTCGGTCCAGCGCAGGGCGTTGTTGCCCTGACTGGCGGCGAAGGAGATCTTCTCGCCGGCGATGCTGTTGCCGGTGAAATAGGCGAAGGCGTAGCCCTTCAGCGGTGCGGGCGCCGGCAGAGCGGGCACCGTGGCGGTCAGCGACTTCGTGGCGCTGACCGAACCGAGGCTGACGGTGGCGGTGAGGGCGACCCGCCGGGCCGGGCTGCCGGCCGCGGGCCGGTGCACGACACCGGTGGCGCTGACGGTCGCGGGGTCCGCGCTGGACCACGCGACGGTGGAGCCGTGCAGGCCGGTGGCCGGCGGGGTCAGGTTGC
>NZ_JBEZGQ010000509.1:0-6039 GCF_040650095.1 Actinoplanes sp. NPDC048791
CTGCACCTCGAGTGCCTTCGAGACCTCGGATTGCGGTGGCTTCGGCAGCAACCAGGCCTGGCCATCGTCCTGTTCACCGTCGCCGTCCGGCTGCTGATCAGCCCGCTCACCTGGTTGCAGGCCCGTTCCGCCCGGCGCGGTGCCGCGCTGGCACCCGAACTCGCGGCACTGCGGGAGCGGCACCGCGACGATCCGGTGCTGCTGGCCACCGAGACGCTCGCCCTGCAACGCGCCAACGGCGCCGGCCCGTTCGCCGCGATGCTGCCCGCGCTGGCCCAGGCGCCGTTCTTCATGCTGATGTACCACCTGGTGCAGCCTGGTGCCGGTACGCCCACCGGTGTGCTCGGCGGCCATTTGCTCGGCGTGCCGCTGACCGCGCACCTGGCGGCCGGCCTGCCGGTCTTCGCCGTGCTGCTGGCGCTGGCGACCGCGCTGGCGTGGTGGTCCTCGCGTCGCGTCCGGCGCTTGCAGCCGGCTCCGGCCGATCCGGCCCAGCCCGGTGCGACCCTGCTGCCCCGGATCATGTCCGTGCTGCCGTTCCTGACGGTGGTGATGGTGGCCTGGCTGCCGCTCGCCGGTGGCCTCTATCTGGTCACGTCGGCCGCCTGGACCGCTCTTGAGCAGGCGGTTTGGCGTCGTCCCACACCGGCGGTCAATCGGTAGTCATGCATATTGACAGCTTTCGTAACAGGGCGGAAACTTCCAGAGAGCGCTCTCAGCAGCTCATCCCCATCCCCCTGAAAGGCCCGTTGTCATGAGAAGCACCCCGAACAAGTGGCGCCGGCGGTTGCTCGCTGCCGCCGCTGTCGTGATCGCCGGAGGCGCCTCGGCCGTCTTCGTGGCGCAGGCCGACGCGGCCGTACCGCCCGCCCCCTCGGGCATGAGCCTGATCTTCAGCGACGACTTCACCGGCGCCGCGGGCACCGGGCTGAACCGCAGCAACTGGATCTACGACATCGGCACCGGCTACCCCGGCGGCGCGGCGAACTGGGGCACCGGCGAGGTCGAGCGGATGACCGACTCGACGCAGAACGTCTACCACGACGGCAACGGCAACCTGGCGATCAAGCCGATCCGGGACGGGGCCGGCAACTGGACCTCCGGCCGGGTGGAGACCCAGCGCACCGACTTCGCCGCGCCGGCCGGCGGCAAGCTGCGCATCGAGGGCCGCCTGCAGCAGCCGAACGTCACGGGGGCGGCGGCCGCCGGCTACTGGCCGGCGTTCTGGACCCTGGGTGACGCGGCCCGGCCGGTCGGCGCGACCAACTGGCCGAGCATCGGCGAGTGGGACATCATGGAGTCGATCAACGGCCGGCCCTCGGTCTTCTCGGCCCTGCACTGCGGGGTCAACCCGGGCGGTCCCTGCAACGAGACCACCGGCCTGGGCAGCGGCGAGAAGTCCTGCCCGACCTGCGGCACCGCCTTCCACACGTACGCGGTCGAGTACGACCGCAGCGTCTCCCCGGAGCAGCTGCGCTTCTACCTCGACGGCGCGCAGTACCACCAGGTCAGCGCGAACCAGATGGACGCCACGACGTGGAACAACGCCACCCACCGCGGCGTGTTCATCATCCTGAACGTGGCGATGGGCGGCGGCTTCCCGGCCGCGTTCGGTGGCGGACCTACCGGGGCGACCCAGTCGGGCGTGCCGATGCTGGTCGACTACGTGGCCGTGTACCGCTCGGGTTCGGGTGGCACCACGCCGCCGACCACCCCGCCCACGACGCCGCCGGCCGGTGGCGTGCGCAACGCGTACGGGCAGATCGAGGCCGAGTCGTACAACGCCGCGTCGTCGGTGATCAAGGAGACGTCGTCCGAGGGCGGTCAGAACGTCGGCGCCATCAGCAACGGTGACTGGCTGCAGTTCGACAACGTCGACTTCGGCACCGGCGGGGTACGCGACTTCGTGGGCCGGGTCTCCTCCGGGGCGGCGGGCGGCGTCAGTGGCCTCGTCGAGGTCCGGGTCGACAGTCGCAGCAACGCGCCGATCGGCAGTTTCGCGCTGGCCAACACCGGCGGGTGGCAGTCCTGGCGGTCGGTGCCGGCCAACGTGGCCAACGTGTCCGGGCGGCACACGGTTTTCCTGACCTTCACCAGTGGACAGCCGGCCGACTTCGTCAACGTGAACTGGATCCAGTTCCGCAGGTAGCGACTTCGTTCAATACGTACGCATAAGGGCCGGGGGCGTGACCAGCGCCGCCGGCCCGCGCACCTTAAAGAACTTTAAGGTGCCGGGGGTCTGGACTAGTTCTGTTAACAGTCCTAATAATCAATGAACCTAACTGTTCGACGTGGAAGGCCCACCCCCATGCGCCGATCCCTGGTCCTCGCCGTGTCCGCCGCCCTCGCGGCCGCCGGCTCCGCTGTCTACATAGGATCTTCCGCGAGCGCGGCCACCGCCTGTGCCCCGGCGTGGAGCTCCTCGGCGATCTACGTCAAGGACAACTCCGTCTCGTACCAGTCGAAGAACTACACCGCGAAGTGGTGGACCACCAACGAGGTCCCCACCGCCAGCGGGCAGTGGGGCGTCTGGGCCGACAAGGGAGCCTGCGGTGGCGGGACGACGCCGACCACCCCGCCGGCCACGACCCCGCCGACCACCCCACCCACCACGCCGCCGACGACGCCGCCCACCACGGTGCCGCCGAGCAACGGCACGCTGCCGGCGCACTTCATCACCGGCTACTGGCAGAACTTCGACAATCCGGCCAACGAGCTCAAGCTCGCCGCCGTGCCGAGCACCTACGACCTGGTCGCGGTGGCCTTCGCGGACGCCACCAGCACCCCGGGCGCGGTCTCCTTCACCATCGACGCCGGACTCTCCGCCTCGGTCGGCGGCTACACCAACGAGCAGTTCAAGGCCGACATCGCGACGCTTCACTCGCGCGGCAAGAAGGTCATCATCTCGGTCGGCGGTGAGAAGGGCTCGGTCAGCGTCAACGACGCGGGCGCGGCGACCAACTTCGCCAACTCGGTCTTCTCGCTGATGCAGACGTACGGCTTCGACGGCGTCGACATCGACCTGGAGAACGGGCTCAACCCGACCTACATGGGCCAGGCGCTGCGCAGCCTGCGCGCCAAGGCCGGCGCCAACCTGATCATCACGATGGCGCCGCAGACCATCGACATGCAGAACCCGGCCGGGTCCTACTTCAAGCTCGCGCTCGACATCAAGGACATCCTCACGGTCGTCCACACCCAGTTCTACAACTCCGGCGCGATGCTCGGCTGCGACCAGAACGCCGCGTACGGCCAGGGCACGGTCAACTTCCTGGTCGCGCTGGCCTGCATCCAGCTCGAGGCCGGGCTGCGTCCCGACCAGGTGGCGCTCGGCCTGCCCGCGACCACCAGCGCGGCCGGCGGCGGCTACGTCTCGCCGTCCGTGGTCAACCAGGCCCTCGACTGCCTGGCCCGCGGCACCAACTGCGGCTCGTTCCGCCCGCCGCGCACCTATCCCGGCATCCGCGGCGCGATGACCTGGTCGATCAACTGGGACGTCACCGCCGGCAACGGCTGGGCCAACACCATCAAGCCGCACCTGTCCACCCTGCCCTGATCGCCAGCCTTCCCCCACTGGAGAGATCCCCCATGAAATTGCAGAAGAAGTACGCCGCCGCGCTAGCGGTGGTCCTGGCCGCAGCCGGGGTCGGCACCACCGTCCTGCTCGCGCCGGGCGCCTCGGCCGCCGTCGCCTGTGCTCCGGCCTGGAGTTCCTCGGCGGTCTACCTGAAGGACAACACCGTCTCGTACCAGGCGAAGAACTACACCGCCAAGTGGTGGACGCAGGGCGAGGTCCCGACGGCCAGCGGGCAGTGGGGCGTCTGGGCCGACAAGGGCGCCTGCGGCGGCGTGGTCGACCCCACGACCCCGCCGACCACGCCCCCGACCACCGGGCCGACCACCCCGCCGGCGACCGGCACCAAGATGGCGTCCGCGCCGTACATCTACCCCGGCTGGGGCAACCCGCCGGCGCCGTCGACGGTCATGAACGCCACCGGCATCAAGGCCTTCACCATCGCGTTCGTGCTGGCCAACGGCTGCAACCCGGTCTGGGACGGCGAGGGCGGCCTGACCGGCGGCTCGCACGAGAGCACCATCAACGCGATCAAGGCGGCCGGCGGCAGTGTCGTCCCGTCGATCGGCGGCTGGAGCGGCAACAAGCTCGGCCCGAACTGCGCCACCCCGGAAGCGCTCGCCGGCGCGTACCAGAAGGTGATCGACACCTTCGGACTGAAGGCGATCGACATCGACATCGAGAACAGCGACGAGTTCGAGAACACCGTGGTGCAGGACCGCATCCTCGGCGCGCTGAAGATCGTCAAGCAGAAGAACCCCTCGGTGAAGACCATCCTCACCTTCGGCACCTCGCCGACCGGCCCGAACTACTACGGCACCCGGCTGGTGCAGCAGGCCAAGGCGCTCGGCGCGAACATCGACATCTTCACCCAGATGCCGTTCGACTTCGGTGGCGGCGCTGACATGTACGGCAGCACGGTCGGCGCCTCCGAGGGTCTGAAGAACCTGCTCAAGACCACCTTCGGCTGGAGCGACGCGCAGGCGTACTCGCACCTGGGTATCTCCGGCATGAACGGCCTGTCCGACCAGCAGGAGCTGACCAGCACCGAGACCTGGACCCGGATCCGCGACTACGCGAGGAACAACAACCTCGCCCGGTTCACCTTCTGGGCGGTCAACCGGGACCGCGGCTGCGCCGGCGGCGGCGTGGTCTCCGACTGCAGTGGCATCGCGCAGTCCGACTGGGCCTTCACCAAGATCAGCGCGGGCTTCTAGGCACCGTTTCTCCCCTGGCGCGCGGCCGTGGATCTCACCGATCCGCGGTCGCGCGTCGCCGTTTGCGCACCTTCTTGATCGCCCAGCTGCCGATCGCCACCGCGAAGAACGCCATGATCGCGTAGTCGAACCAGTTGCTGTACTTCTCCAACTGCTGCCACCGGGAGCCCAGGGCGTAGCCACCGCCGATGAACAGGCAGTTCCACAGTCCGCTGCCGATGGTGGTGAGCAGGGTGAACATGCCCAGCTTCATGTGGTTGGCGCCGGCCGGGATGGACACCAGGCTGCGGACCACCGGAGCCATCCGGCCGAAGAAGACCGCGCCCTTCTCGTGCCGCTCGAACCAGCGGTCGGCCAGGTTGAGGTCGTCGGCGTCGACCAGCGGGATGCGGTCCAGCCAGCGGCGCAGCCGCTCCTCACCGAGCGCGTAGCCGAGCCAGTAGAGCGCCAGGGCGCCCAGCACCGAGCCCGCGGTGGCGGCGATGGCCACCAGCACCAGGTTGACCCGGCCCGAACCGGCCAGATAGCCCGCCATGGACAGCACGATCTCGCTGGGAATGGGCGGGATCAAATTTTCCAGGGCCACGAGCAGGCCGACGCCCAGCTCGCCGAGCGACTCGATGACCGATGCCACCCAGCCGGTCAGGCCACCCAGCTGACTGGGCTCGGTCTCCGCGGCCAGGTAGTACGGCACGCTCATCCGGCGCTCCTTCGTCTCGGTCCCCGATGCTTACCCGGCTTCCAAAGTACAAACCGCTTGCCGTATATACCTGTCATCGGTATATGCTGCCGCCATGACCGACACACCCATGCGCGAGCCGACCTTCCTGGTGCTCACCGCGCTGGCCGCGGGCCCCCAGCACGGTTACGCCGTGATCGAGGACGTGGCCCGGATGACCGACGGCCGGGTCCGGCTGCGGGCGGGCACCCTCTACGCCGCGCTCGACCGGCTGCGCACCGACGGCCTCATCGAGGTCGACCGGGAGGAGGTCGTGCAGTCCCGGCTGCGCCGCTACTACCGGCTCACGGGGGTCGGGGAGAAGCGGCTGGCCGCCGAGAGCAGCCGCCTGCGCCAGCAGGCCACTCTGGCCGAGGGCCGGCTGCGCGCCCGGCACGACCTGGGAGGGGCACCCGCGTGACCGCACCGCTCGAGATCCGGTACCGCCGCCTGCTGGCGATCTATCCGCCGGCGCACCGCCACGCCTACGAGGAGGAGATGGTGACAGTGCTGATGGAGGGCGCCGCCCC
>NZ_JBEZGQ010000510.1:0-6031 GCF_040650095.1 Actinoplanes sp. NPDC048791
GAGCCGAGCACCGAGCGGGCCGCCGGGTGGAAGAAGTCGTAGAGCGCCCGCAGCCCGGCCGAGTCGAGGATCCCGGTAGCGTCGAAGATCAGCGCGCCGTAACGGGTGCCGCTCTCAACGCCCCCGCGCACGTCGGTGCCGGCCCGGTCGAGCAGGTCGCGGACCGGGCAGCCCAGCCGTCCGCCGGGCGCCGCACCCAGCAGCACCGGTCCGGGCGCGAGGGGAGCACCCGGTTCGTGGCGGCGCAACCGGGGCGGATCGGGGAGCCCCAGCCGCCGCACCACGGTTCGGCCCAGGCCGGTGTTCGTGAAGGTCGCGTATGTGTCACCCATGCGAGTAACCTACTCGCCAGTAGATTACTGACAAGTTCCCGGAGGAGTGCCGTGCAGAACACGCGCCGCGTCGCCGTCCTGGGTGGAAACCGGCTCCCGTTCGCCCGGTCCGGCAGCCGCTACGCCCACGCCACCAACCAGGACATGCTGACCGCCGCCCTGGACGGGCTGGTCGCCCGGTTCGGGCTGGCCGGGCAGCGGGTCGGCGAGGTGGTCGCCGGCGCGGTGCTCAAGCACTCCCGCGATTTCAACCTCACCCGCGAGGTCGTCCTCGGCTCCCAGCTCGACCCGCACACCCCGGCGTACGACATCCAGCAGGCCTGCGGCACCGGGCTGCAAGCCGTCATCCTGGTCGCCAACAAGATCGCGTTGGGTCAGCTGGAGGTCGGTATCGCCGGCGGGGTGGACACCACCTCGGACGCGCCGCTGCAGCTCAACGAGGACATGCGGCGGGCGCTGCTGGAGCTCAACCGGGCCCGCAGCCTCGGCGCCCGGCTCCGAGCCGCCGCCAAGCTCCGCCCCCAGCAGGCCTTCCGTCCGGAGATTCCGCGCAACGCCGAGCCGCGCACCGGGCTGTCGATGGGCGAGCACGCCGCCCTCACCGCGTTGCGCTGGAACGTCGACCGCGAGTCGCAGGACGCCCTGGCCCTCGCCTCACACCAGCGCCTCGCCGCCGCGTACGACCGGGGCTTCTTCGACGACCTGGTCACGCCGTACCTGGGGCTGACCCGGGATCAGAACCTGCGCCCGGACACCAGCCTGGACCGGCTCGCCGCGCTCAAGCCGGTGTTCGGCGCCCGCGGGGCCACCATGACCGCGGGCAATTCGTCGCCTCTGACCGACGGCGCGTCGACCGTGCTGCTGGCCTCCGAGGAATGGGCGCAGGCGCACTCGCTGCCGGTGCTGGCCTACTTCACCGACTGCGAGACCGCCGCCGTCGACTTCGTGCACGGCGACGAGGGACTGCTGATGGCGCCCGTGTACGCCGTACCCAGGATGCTCGCCCGTCGTGGACTGACCCTGCAGGACTTCGACTTCTACGAGATCCACGAGGCATTCGCCTCGCAGGTGCTGGCCACCCTGGCCGCTTGGGAGTCGCCCGAGTTCAGCAAGGAGCGGCTGGGCCTGGACGCTCCGCTCGGCTCGATCGACCGGGACCGGCTCAACGTCAACGGCTCATCGCTGGCGGCCGGCCACCCGTTCGCCGCGACCGGCGGCCGGATCGTGGCGAACCTGGCCAAGCTGCTCGCCGAGAAGGGCTCCGGCCGCGGCCTGATCTCCATCTGCGCCGCCGGCGGCCAGGGCGTGGTCGCCATCCTGGAACGCTGACCTCGCCCAGCGGGTCAACCGCAGCTGGAGGTCCGCGCCTCCCCGTTGAAGGTGTCGATGTTCTCCACCTTCCAGGATTCGTCCTGGCGCACCGCGTTGACGGCGAACATCGCGCCCGCGGTGGACGTCTGTTTCGTGGCGGTGCTGGTGTCGCTCTGGGTGGCGAAGACGAGCACCCGCGCGCGGTTGCCGGTCAACATCTGCACCCCGCTGTTGGTGACCGTGACCGTGACGACCAGACGCTGCTGAGGTGCGTGTTGCCGTACCACCGCGAACAGCTGGTCGTATTGGCAGACGGCCTTACCGGTCAGCAGGCTCCGGGCGGCCTGCTGGGTCTTGTCGAGGTCGTTGTAGTTGTACGAGAAGAGCGTGTTGACCGCGGTGGCGACCTGACCGTTCGCCGCACTGGTGGCGGCGTTGTCGGTCAGCGCGATGTTGGTGCCCGCCGCGGCGCGCACCTGGTCAGCCTGCTGGGCGAACCACGCGGCTGATCCACTCAGGACCACAGCGCACGCGCCGAGCACCAGGACCCGTGTCATGGGCCGCCGGAGGGCAGATTGTGCAGGCGGGGACTCCGGTTGCGTCGCCGGGGATTCCGGTTGCGCGGGTGGGGGTTCCGGTGGCGGCGGGGTGGGATCGGTGAGCGGCCGGCGTCGCACCATCCGCCGGGAAACGGTCCGCCGAGGTGGGCGGGTGGGTGTCGGCATGCGTGCTGGTTCCTTCCGTACGCGGGTTCAGGCCGCGGAAACCGGTACTTGTCCGATGGAGCTGAGCTTCCAGGTCGACCCGGTCCGCGTGAGCTGGCCCGCCAGCCGTTCCCGCTTGGTGGTCGGTTTGCCGGTCGCCGGGGTCACCGTCAACTCGATGGCCACGATGACGCCCGCCTTGCCGGCACGCTCGTCCAGCTCGGTCACCGCGCCGTCGAGGATCTTCGCCGTGGTGATGGTCTTCGCCTTCTGGATCTGCGTGAGGAAGTTCTGGCGGCCCTGGTGGAGCTGATCGCGCAGGGTGCCGGTGGTGGAGTCGATCCAGAGATTGATGCCGCTCTCAGCCGTGCGGTAGTCCAGCGTGTTGAGATTCTGGATCGCCTGCTCGGCGGCGCGCAGCACCTCGTCGCGGGTCTGCGAATACCGCAGCGAGTCGTCGTGCGCCGCCGACCACCACGACCAGCCGGTCCACCCGGCGGCGCCGGCGGCGACCAGAGCGAGGACGAGAGCCAGCACCACCAGCAGGTGGCGGGGACGCGTCTCGCGGGTAACGGTCATTTGACAACTCCGTTGGCCCGCTCGTGCAGCCGGCGGGCCCGCAGCACCAGTTCCATGGCGAAGCGGGAGTCGGGATCGTCGAGCTGCTCGCCGAGACTCTGCTCGAGCTGACGCATGCGGTAGCGAACGGTCTGGGGATGCACGCTCAGTCGCTCGGCGATCTTGGCCGCCGAGCCGCGGGCGTCCAGCCAGGCCTCGAGCGTCTCGACCAACCGCTCCCGGCGGTGCGGGCTCATCTTCCGCACGGCGGCGAATTCGCGGTCGGCGAGCTGCTCGACGAGCGCCCAGTCGGAGAACAGCAGCATCTCGCAGAGATGCTCCTCGCACAGAATCACCGGCCCGGTATCGATCGCGCCGGACTCGGCCAGCGCAAGCGCCTGCCGGGCCCAGCGCAGAGAGTCCGCTGCCGCGCTCAGCCGCACCGTGGGACCGACGGCCAGGCGACTGCCGGGGAACTCCGCGACCAGGCGGGTCCGGCGGTCCGCCGAAGGCCGACCGGGCACGAGCAGGTATGGCTCGACGCTGTCCAGGTCGGACAACACGTCATCCTTGGGCGGCGTCGCATCCCGGTTGCGGAGGGACACCGCGATCATGGTGACTTCGTCGGGCACCGTCCAGCCGGCCAGGTTGGCCAGGTCCTTCACCGCGCTCTCGGGGGCGGGCGGGGACTCCAGGATCAGCCGGAGCAGCCGGCGGCGCCATTGGTTCAGCGCGTCGGCGTTGCGTGCCTTCGCCTCCATGTACCCCTCGACGGACAGCGTGGCCAACTGGTCGATGTAGCCGAGCAACGTGTCGGCGAGCTGGAACATGGTCGACGACAGCAGGCCTTCCCGCCGGCCCACCTTCACGGCCCGTTGCCAGGCCAGCCGGGCGCCGACCCGGTATGCCGCCTGGAGGCTGTCCAGGCTGCGGTCCTCGTTCGCCTCGTACCGGCCGAGCCGCCGGAACACCCCGTCCCAGCCCTCGTGGGACGCGGACGGGTCCGCGATCTGGTCGATGAAGGATTCGAGCGCGTGCTCGACGCCCAGCCGCATGGCCTGGCCGTACGGGCCGTCCATGGGGCGGGCGTACTCGGGAATGGTCTCGCGGATCTCGGTGATGATCTCGGTGGCCAGGCTCGGCAGTTCGGCGCGCATGATGACGGCCAGGTGGCGGGGAAGCACCTCCGGCGGCTTCGCCCGGCTGCTCCTCGCGGCGTGGCTGTCGGCCTGCAGTGGACGGGTCATCGACGTCTGCCCCTTTCCGACACCTGGCGGCCGGTTCGACGTGGCATCGAACATAGTCCATGTCGGTCGTCTTGGCGCAAGTTGCCCTCTATAGCGGTCATAGCTAACAAATCAGACAGGCTGCTCCGGGCCCCGTCGTGGGGCTGAATTGCGCGTGCCGTGACAATCCCCGTCGGCACTTCGTGCTGGAAGTGATAAGAAACGGCGGCCCGCCGGGCAGTCAAGCAATTCATCGGCGTCTCTGCTTGTGGCCCTTTGTAACCCGTCAGTAACATACCGCCGAGGCCGACTCCGAGCTACTGACGGCCCGCCATTCCAGGTCCTGCCGACGGCGCCGGGCGGACTCGGGAAGGGGCCGGCGGAGCGGGCTACAGCCAGGCCCGGCGACCATTCGGTCGTGGGCATTTCCCCAGGAGAGTGCCAATGCGCGTACGGAAAGCAAGTGTTCTCCTCGTCGCGGCGATGGCCGCGTCGGCAGTCGGCGTCAGCGCCTCACCAGCCGCCGCCGCGGCCGACATCAACGCCACCTATCCGATCACCGGCGTCAGCCACATCAACTCCAACGACTCCGACCTGCCGCTGGGTCCGGGCAGCCTGAAGGCGACCGTCAACCTCGACAGCGGCGCCCTCACGGCCGGCGTCTCCCTGCCCCCGGCCACCGGGAACTTCAAGGAACTCGGCATCATCCCGGTGACCGCGACGGTCGAGTTCATCGAGGCGGAGCCGACCACGGGGTCGCTGAACCTGAACACCGGCGCGATGCAGAGCACGTCGCACATCACCCTGCGGCTGACCCGCCTCACCATCGCGGGCCTGCCCGCTCTGGTCGGCAGCCGCTGCCAGACGGTCCGACCGGCCGAGATCCCCTTGGCCTCGCAGTCCGGGTTCAGCGTGCTGCGCGGTGGCGTCGTCTCCGGGACGTACACCATCCCGCCGTTCGAGCACTGCCTGCTGAACACCGCGCTGATCAACCTCACCATCCCGGGTCCGGACAACACCCTGACCCTGACCCTCGGCCCGGCCGTCCTCGGCTGAGCCGGCAGTGCATCCCCCACTGAGGAGGCAAAGATGAGAATGCGCACCCGCGTGACCCGCATCCTGTTCTCGAGTGCTGCCGTGACCAGCGCGGCCGTCCTGATCGGCGCCGGCGCGGTCCACGCCGCGGACACCGCGGCCACCGTCACCGTCAGCAACCCGACGGCGGCCGGCACGTACACCGCCGTCACCTCGCACAGCTCGTTCCTGGACCTCAACACCGGCATCTCGCTGACCTGTACGGGCGGCGGCGGCCAGAACTACGGCTCGCAGGCCACCGGTGCGCTGCCCAGCCAGTCGGGCGTAGCGCTGCCGGCCACGTTCGCCAGCGGCGTCGGGAGCCTGCTGTTCAACACCGCCGGCGGCTGCACCAGCCTGCTCGGCTCGGTGACCTCGATCGCGACGGACACGCCGTACGAGATCGTCATCCAGAACTACCCGGGCGTGAAGTCCGACGGTGTCACCCCGGCCAACGGGGACGGCTACATCCACATCAAGAACGTCAACGTGTCCATGCCGGCCTGCTCGTTCACCGTCTCGGGCGACGCGCCGGTGTACTACGACAACGCGACCCAGTCGCTGAACGTCACCCCGGACATCGCGCCGGAGTACGGCACCGCCACCACCGGCGACGTCACGCTGCCGGATGGCCCGTTGACGATCAGCAACGTCAGCGGCTGCCTCGGTGAGGTGCAGAACGGTGACATCGGTGCCTACTACGCCACCGCTGACGCCGAGAACCCGTTCGGCAACGACACGCCGTACGTGCTCGACACGGCCCTGCAGATCACGTCGCCGTAATCCGGATCGGAACGCCGCCGCGCCCCGGGCGCCCCGGCGACCG
>NZ_JBEZGQ010000511.1:0-6027 GCF_040650095.1 Actinoplanes sp. NPDC048791
GTCCTGCAACCACGTCGCCCTGCACCGGCATCGCGACGGCTTCACCATCCGGCTGACCGCCGGAAACCCCCACCACTGACACCGTACGGGGGTCAGCCGAGACCGCGGTGCCCCGCCCACAGGGCACTGGCCCGGCCGGCCGCCTCGGCGACGAGCGCGGCCAGCTCGGGACTGTCCGGCAGCGGGAACGAGACGTAGGTGCCGCGGCCGCCCGCGACGGGACGGCCGTACGCCTTGGCGGCGAGGTGCCCGTCCTTGAGGAGCCGGACGTTCAACGTGGTCAACTCGAACTCCTGACCACGGCGGGTGTCGGTCCAGCGGAGCTCTTCCGGAATCGTCACGTTGATCGCGAGAGCGCTCACGTCGGGGTTGGCGTCGCTGCCCATGGCGTCATCCTCGCATGTCGGTCGCGCCGGCCGATCGGGTGAGGAGTGGAACCCGACCGGCCACCTTTGCCGCAACTTGTTCACAACCGGCGTGAGCCTGCCGAGCGAACGGATCAACATCGTCGGGACGTCGAAGGAGCCGCAGTTGAGGAAGACAGTCCGCCTCAGGGCCGCCGGGGCGGCTGTTGTCACAGCGGCCGCCCTGCTCTACCCGGGCAGCGCGGAGGCCGCCGTCACGACGGCTTCCTTCACCGACTACGCCTACACCGCCACGGCCGCGACGTTGCCGGACGTGCGCCGGATCGTGCGGGACGACGTGGCGGCGGCCGCCGGCCTCACCGGTAAGGGCGTCGGCATCGCCCTCATCGACACCGGCGTCGTGCCGGTGGCCGGGCTCACCAGCGGCAACGTGGCCAACGGGCCCGACCTGTCGCTGGAGTCGCAGGTGCCGGGCCTGCTGCGCCGGGACACGTACGGTCACGGCACCCACCTGGCGGGCATCATCGCCGGGCGGGACGCCGCCGGGGGGACCTTCAAGGGGGTGGCGCCCGACGCCAAGCTGATCTCCCTCAAGGTGGGCGCGGCCAACGGCGCGGTCGACGTCACGCAGGTGATGGCCGCGATCGACTGGGTGGTGGCGCACCGCAACGACGACCCGGCCAACCCGATCAAGGTGCTGAACCTGTCGTACGGCACGGACAGCACCCAGAGCTGGGTGAGCAGCCCGCTCAGCGAGGCCGTGGAGAACGCCTACCTGGCCGGCATCAGCGTGATCGTCGCCTCGGGGAACACCGGCGGCAACATTCTGAACCCGGGTTCCAACCCGTACATCATCACCGTGGGCGCGACCGACCCGCGGGGGACCACCAGCACGGCCGACGACACGGTGGCGACCTTCAGCAGCAAGGGCACCTCCCAGGACAACGCCCCCGACGTGCTGGCCCCGGGCCGGTCGATCGTCTCGCTGCGCGACCCGGGCAGCTACGCCGACGTGAACTACTCCTCGGCGCGGGTCGGGGACCGGTTCTTCAAGGGCAGCGGCACCTCGCAGGCCGCCGCGGTGGTCAGCGGCGCCACCGCGGTCCTGCTGCAGAAGTATCCGACCCTGTCGCCGATGCAGGTCATGTGCTACCTGCGGGCCACCGGGACGCCGGTCACCGGTTCCTACGCCCCGCAGATCAACCTGCAGACGGCGATCAGGTCCACGCTGACCAGCTGCGGCCAGAGCGGCAGCACGATCACCGGTACGGGCAGCATCCAGAAGGACCGCGGCTCGTCCCAGGTGACCATGGGCGACGGGGTCGCGCTGACCGGGGAGCGGGACATCTTCGGGCCGCTGAGCTCCTCGGCCTGGGCCGCCGCGAGCGCCGCCCGGACGTCCTGGAAGGGCGGGGACTGGATGGGCCGCCCGTGGACGGGGACCGGCTGGGCGAGCTCCACGGACGGGCAGGGCAACTGGTCCGGCAAGGCCTGGTCGGGCAAGGCGTGGTCGGGCAAGGCCTGGTCCGACCTGGCCTGGTCGGGACAGACCTGGTCCGGTAAGGCGTGGTCCGGCAGCGGTGGCGCGGCGCCGAACTGGAGCGGTGCGGCCTGGTCGTCGACCGGCTGGCTCACCGCCGGCGACAAGGGCTGGATGTCCTGAGCGGGAAAGCACCCGAAGTGCAATCCGGTTCCCCTGCCGATGGCCCGGCGGTTGTCGATTCGGCTCCCGTGAGCACAACGGGCACGGGCGCTCCGGGCGCTGATCGGCGACGCATGTCGCCGGCGCCGGAGCTTGCCCGCCTGCTGGACGATCTCGAGACCTATCAGGGCCGTGACATCGAGGCCAACCTGGCCTCCGCGGCGGCGATCGAGCGGGCGGCCGGGGAGTACGGCGAGACCACCCTGCAGCTGCGGGCCCGGCTGGTCCAGGCCGACATGGCCCAGCGCAACGGTGACCGCAGCGGGGCCGCGCAGGTGTTCCTGGAGGTCCACCGGCAGGCGCAGGACCTGGCATCGCCCGCGCTGCTGGCCCGCAGCCACTTCCACCTGGCGCTGATCTACAACTACCTCGGGGACCACGCGGCGAGCCTGGAGAACGCCATCAGCGCGGTCGAGGTGCTCGACGAGGACGCCCCGCCGGGACTGCGGCTGATGTACCTGAACCGGCTGGCCAACTCCCTCGGCGACGTCGGGATGATCGACGCGGCGCGGGAACGCTACCTGCAGGCCGAGCAGCTGGCGATCGCGATCAACGACCTGACCCGGCGGCTGCTGGTGCTCAACAACCGCGCGTACACCGAGTTCCAGGCCGGTGAGCTGGCCGCCGCCGCGACGGTGGTCGAGCGCATGCGGGTGGTGGCGGCCGCCCTGGGCCGGGAGTTCCTGATCATCGAACGCGACACCGTGGCCAGCATCCAGCTCGGGCTGGGGGAGTACGCGGCGGCCGAGCAGACGCTGCTCTCGGTGCTGGACTCGCCGCTCTGGTACGAGGTGCACGACCTCGCCGAGGCCACCCTGACCCTGGCCCGGGCCCAGCGTTGTCTCGGCGCGCTCGACCGGGCCCAGCAGAGCCTCGACCGCAGCCGTACCCTCGGCGAGGAGCGGGAGCTCACCGGGATCCGGGTGGCCGTCATGGCCGAGCAGGCCGAGCTGTACGCGGCCGCCGGCGCGTTCGAGCAGGCGTTCTTCGAGTACAAGCGGTATGACGCCGCCCGGGAACAGCTGCGCTCGGCCCAGCAGGAGGCGCGGGCGCACACCCGGCAGGTGATGTTCGAGACCGCGCAGGCCCGCAACGACGCCGAGCGGTACCGGGAACAGGCGCTCCGGGATCCCCTGACCGGGCTGCGCAACCGGCGTTACGTGGACGACCACCTGCCGGTCGCTGTCGCCCTGGCTGCCGAGACGCGATCACCGCTTACCATCGCGGTCGTGGACATCGACCACTTCAAGCGCATCAACGACACCTTGTCGCACGAGGCCGGCGACGAGGTCCTGGTGGCCGTCGCCCAGTTGCTGCGCTCGGTGCAGCAGACGGTGTCGGACACCGGGTTCGTGGCGCGGATGGGTGGCGAGGAGTTCCTGGTCGTCCTGCCCGGCATCGGCGCCGCACAGGCCGCCGGCCGGCTGGAGGAGCTGCGGGAGGCGGTCGACGTGCACCCGTGGCGGCCGGTGACCGGCGACCTGCCGGTGACCGTCAGCGTGGGGGCCACCTCGACCCAGGGCCATGACGCGCCGGCCGCCCTGCTCGCCGAGGCCGACCGGATGCTGTACGCCGCGAAGGACGCCGGCCGGAACCGCGTGATCGTGGCTGCCCCCGCGGACTGATTCACATGTGTCGATTCGCCTGCTAGCGTCACATGGCGTGGTTGCGTGACCACCCATCGTGGGGAGGCTCAGGTGAGAACAGCCATCCGTCGAGGCGCCGCCGCAGCAGGCGCCGTCGTCCTGTCGATCCTCGGATTGTCCACCGGTGCGCAGGCGGCACCGGCCGAGGCGGACGTCATCTCGGTAGCCGGGGCCGAAGTGGTGCCGGACAGCTACATCGTCGTCCTGAAGTCGGGCACTGCTCGGACCGTCGCCGCCGAGCACAACGCGACTGTGCTCCACACGTACACCAAGGTCTTCAAGGGTTTTGCGGCGACGATGTCGGCGCGCCAGGCGCGGCAGGTGGCCGCCGACCCGGACGTCGCGTTCGTCCAGCCCAACGTGATCCACCGGATCTCCGGGACGCAGGCCAACCCGCCGTCCTACGGCCTGGACCGCATCGACCAGCGCAACCGCCCGCTGAACCAGGCCTACACCTACTCGACGACCGCGTCCAACGTGCACGCCTACATCATCGACACCGGCATCCGCACCACCCACCAGGACTTCGGCGGGCGCGCGGTCAGCGGACACGACGCGGTCGACGGCGGTGCCGCCGACGACTGCAACGGCCACGGTACGCACGTAGCCGGCACGGTCGGCGGCAGCGCGTACGGCGTCGCCAAAGCCGTGCAGCTCGTTGCCGTACGCGTGCTCGACTGCGAAGGCAGCGGCACCACCGCACAGGTCGCCGCCGGCATCGACTGGGTCACCGCCAACGCGGTCAAGCCCGCCGTGGCCAACATGAGCCTCGGCGGCAGCGCCGACACCGCCCTGGACAACGCGGTGAGCGCGTCGATCGCCTCCGGCGTCAGCTACTCGATCGCCGCCGGCAACGGCCTGTTCGGACTGTTCGCGCTGGACGCCTGCACCCAGTCCCCGGCCCGGGTGCCGACCGCGATCACCGTCTCCGCGACCAACAGCAGCGACGCCAAGCCGTCCTGGGCCAACCGCGGCACCTGCGTCGACGTGTTCGCCCCGGGCATCAACATCACGTCGGCCTGGGGCACCGGCGACACCGCCACCAACACGATCAGCGGCACGTCGATGGCCGCACCGCACGTGGCCGGCGCGGCCGCGTTGTATCTGGCCGGCCACCCGGGCGACTCACCGGCGCAGGTGCACAGCGCCATCGTCAGCAACGCGACCACGGGTGTGGTGACGAGTCCCGGGTCGGGCTCACCGAACCGGTTGCTCTACACGGGCGCCTTCTGAGCCTTCCGGCAAGGCGGCGAGCCGGGCCGGATTCCACCCGGCTCGCCGCACTGATCCGGTGGGTCACTGCGCCGAGAGGCCGGCTGCTTTCGCGAGCAGTCCGGCCTGCGTACGGTTGGCGCAGCCGAGCTTCTCCAGGATCTGCGAGACGTAGCCCTTCACCGTCGTCTCGGACAGGAAGAGCCGGTCGGCGATGCCGGCGTTGGACAGGCCGTCGCCGATGCCGGCCAGCACCTCGCGCTCCCGCGCGGTCAGCGCCGTCAGGCGCCCGCGGGCCCGGTCACGTTCGTCAGCCGCGATGGCTGTCACCGCGACCAGGCCGGCCGCCGCCACCGGGGACAGCACCGTGTGGCCCCGCGCCGCGACCAGGATCAGGTCGACGAGCTCGTCCGGCGGGGTCGACTTCACCAGGAAGCCGGCCGCGCCCAGGCGCAGCGCCTCCACGACGTACCGGTCGGCGTCGAACGTGGTCAGCACCAGCACAGCCGGTGGGTCCGGCAGCGCCCGGATCCGGCTGGTGGCCGCCAGCCCGTCGACTCCCGGCATCCGCAGATCCATGAGTACGACATCAGGCCGCGACCGCACGACTGCCTCCACCGCCTCCGCGCCGTCGAGGGCCACGCCGACCACCTCGATCGCGGCGGACGCGGACAGGATGGTGGTCAGGTGCTCGCACACCATCGGCTCGTCGTCGGCTATCAGCACCCGTACCGTCATCGGGCCACCCGGGTGGGCAGGCCGGCCTCGAGCCGGAAGCCGCCGGCGCCGTCGGGCCCGGCGCGCAGGGAGCCGCCGATCAGCTCGATCCGCTCGCCCAGGCCGGCCAGGCCGGTGCCGCCGCCGTCGGTCAGCGGACGACTGCGGGACGCGGGCGCGTCGTTGTGCACGACGATGCGCGTGCGGTGCGGGTCGTAGGAGACCTCGACCCGGACCGTGGCGCTCCAAGCGTGCCGGCGGGCGTTCGTGAGCGCCTCCTGCACCACCCGGTACGCGGTCCGCCGGGTCACCGGGGACAGCGTGGACGCGTCACCCTCCTCGGTGAGCTGCACTGCCTGCCCCACCCGGCCGGCGTCCTCGACCA
>NZ_JBEZGQ010000512.1:0-6020 GCF_040650095.1 Actinoplanes sp. NPDC048791
CCCGCCCAGCCGACCACCGCCCGGCCGACCGCCGGCCGACCCCGCCCGGTCGACCACCGCCCGGCGGACCCCGCCCGGCCGACCACCGCCCGGCGGACCCCGCACAGCAGTGGCTTGCCCTGGCCCGCCGCCGTGGCGCCCTCAGCGCAGTCACAGCGGCACCACCCCATGATGGGCCGATGCGAGCGGTGATGTTCCAGGCGTACGGCCCGCCCGAAGTCCTCACCCCTGTCGACCTGCCGAAACCCTTGCCCCGTGGTGACCAAGTTCAGGTTCAGGTGCACACGACCACCGTCACCTCCGCCGAATGTGGCATGCGCCGGGGTGAACCACGCTGGGGCAGGCTCATCCTCGGACCACTCCGCCCCCGCAAAGGTGTCCGCGTACTCGGGCTGGAGTTCGCCGGCCAGGTCACGGCGCTCGGCCCGGCAGCAAGCCGGTACGAGATCGGCGACCGGGTGTTCGGGTTCACCGGCTTCGGCGTCGGGGCCAACGCCGAGTACAAGTGCCTGTCCGAGCGGGCATCACTCACCACCATGCCGGCGAACGTCAGCTACGCGCAGGCCGCGGCAAGCGTCGACGGCTTCACCACCGCCTGGTACTTCCTCCGCGAACTGGCCCAGGTCCGCAAAGGACACCGGGTCCTGGTCATCGGCGGCTCCGGCAGCATCGGCACGTACGCGGTCCAGTTGGCCCGCCGGACCGGTGCCGTGGTCCACGCCGTGTGCAGCGGCCGCAACGCGGAACTCGTCGATTCGCTGGGGGCGGAACGGGTCTACGACTACACCGTCGAGGACTTCACCGCCGGCGGGGAGCGGTACGACGTCGTCTTCGACACCGTGGGCCGGAGCTCGTTCGCCCGGTGCCGGGCGGTGCTGGCGCCGCACGGCTGCTACCTGCCGACTACGGGACTGGTGAACAACGTGCTGGCCCTGCGTACCGCGATCACCGGCGGACCGCGGGTGCGCACCGGCATGTCGGTACGCAAGCACGCGGCCCTGGCCGAACTGCGCGACCTGCTCGCCCGGGACGAGCTCCGCGTCATCATCGACCGCAGCTACCCGCTGGCCGACCTGGCTGAGGCGCACCGGTACGTCGACAGCGGCCACAAGACCGGCAACGTCGTCATCACCCTCACCTGAACGTCAAGCTGACCTGAACCTGAGCTGGCGAGGGGAAGCGATGATGGCAGCGTGTCCCGAACACCGGAAGCCTCTGGCGTAGAGGTCGACGACCGCACGGTCGGCGGCCTGCTCGCCTATCACGCGCTGATCGAGATCCGCGCCCTGGCCGGGAAGCCGAGCCGGCAGCCGGGAACCGTGAACACCGACGAGGTCCTGGCGGAGATCCGGACGCTGGCGGACCGGGCGCACAACCTCCCGCTGGGACCACGCCCGCAAGGGAGGTGGCGATCGACCCGCGCGGCGTGTCAGTCCCCGGGAACGGGCCATGCGGGCGCGGCCGATGAGCTACACCTGGCACACCATGGGCGAGCAGTGGCGAGCGTGGATGCTGCGGCACATCTCTGAGGCGGGATACCGGTGGACGCCGCCTCCTCCCCTGCCCACGCCCGGCACGAACGGCGGCCGGACTTCCTTGCGGCAGCGGCTCCGCGCTCTGACCGGCCGGCTGAGGTAGTCACGGCTTCCCTGAGCGACTTCCGCCGGCACCGCTCCCCAACAAAGCCGACGTAAGGCGTCCCTAGCAGCTGCCGCGAGCACCGCTCCCCCAACAAAGCCGACGGAACGCGTCTCTGGCAGCTGCCGCGAGCATCGCTCCACTGACAGGGCGGCCGAGGAAGTCACGGCTTCCCTAGCGGCTTCGCGGCCATCGTCCCACCGACGAGCCGGTGCTCCGGCAGCATCAGGTCCGGCTCCCCCACCGTCGCTGCCCACCGCTCCGCGTCGTCCCGCGGCTCGTAGCCGATCGCCCGGCCGCCCACCGCCGACCACCACCGCCGGGTGTTCGCCGAAACTCCCCACACCAGCCGCCACCCGGTTGCCCCGAGCGACGCCTCCACCAGCCGCGCCACGTCATCGGGCGAAAGCCACACCGACAGATCCCGCGCGTCGCCGGGCTGCTCAACACACGAGCCGATCCGCAGGCAGATGACGTGCAGGCCGTACCGGTCGTAGTAGAGCCGGCCCAACGCCTCCATGGCCGCCTTGCTCCAGCCGTAATAGGAATCCGGCCGCGGCGGCACGTCGTCGGCCAGGCCCTCCGGGCCGGCATCGGCACGCTCGTACAGGCCAACCGCATGGTTGCTCGACGCCAGCACCACCCGCGGCACCCCGGTGTCGTGCGCGGCCTGCAGCACCCGCTCGGTCCCCCGCACATTGACCGCCAGCACGTCCTCGAACGGGCCCTCACCGGCGATCCCGCCCAAGTGGACCACCGCGTCCACGCCCCGGCACGCCGCCTCGACGGCGGCCGCGTCGGTGACGTCCAACGCCTCGACCCCGTCTCCGGCCCGCACGTCGGTCAGGCGCAGCTGGTGGTGGCTCAGGCGCTTGCGCAACATGTGCCCGATGGAGCCGGACGCCCCGGTCAGAAGGATCACAGCCATGGGCAAGATGTGCCCACCCGACGCCATCCCATGCCGAGCCCAGCGGAGACGCCCTCCAGGGAGGGCACCCGTGTGGGGGAAGGCGCCGGGCCCGGAAAGACACCGGGCCCACGGAGGTCGCCAGGCCCAGGAAAGCACCAGGTCCCGGAGGAAAAACGCGCCGGGTCCCAGAACTACCTCAAGGCCCGGCGGCTCACATAAGCGTAGATTCCCTCCGTGGCCACCTACGTCCTGATCCACGGCGCCGGCGACGTCGGCTGGTACTGGCACCTGGTCGAGGCCGAGCTGCAAGCGCGCGGCCACGACACCGTCGCGCCCGATCTGCCCTGCGACGACGACTCCGCGGGCCTGCCCGAATACGTGGACACGGTGATCGGCGCGATCGGCGACCGCAGCGACCTGATCGTGGTCGCACAGTCGGCCGGCGGTTTCGTCGCCCCACTCGTCTGCGACCGGGTGGCAGCGCGCCTGCTCGTGCTGGTCGCGCCCATGATTCCCGCACCGGGCGAGGCACCCGCCGACTACTGGAAGCACACCGGCTACAGCGAGGATCTGGCCGGACGATACGACGATGAGATCGCCCTGTTCTATCACGATGTCCCACCGGACCTGGCCGCCGAGGCCCTGAGCCGCGGTCGCGACCAGTCCGAGACCCGGATGAATGAGCCATCGCCGCTGAAGGCCTGGCCCGCCGTCCCCACCCGGGTGCTGATCTGCCGTGACGACCGCCTGTTCCCGCCCGGCTATCTTCGCCGCGTCGCCCGGGAACGCCTGGGCATCACCCCGGACGAGATCGACGGCGGACACACTCCCGCGCTGAGCCGGCCGCGCGAGCTGGCGGAACGTCTGATCGCGTACGGGTGATCAGCGACGGACAGCGGCCACCGCGCCGTAGCCCGTGGCTTCCGCGGGGCTCGGCCGCGGTCCGTCCCCCTCCGGGCGCCAGTCCGACACCGAGACGATCCCCGGTTCCAGCAGGTCGAGGCCCTCGAAGAGGCGGGACACCTCGGCGAGCGTACGCGGGGAGAAGCGCGGCTTGATCCCCTCGTTGACCGCGTTCATGGCGGCGATCGTCTCCGGGTCCAGCGGGTCGAACGTCGCGTGCGACAGCACCAGGTAACTGCCCGCCGGCAGCTCGTCGACCAGCCTGCGCACGATGCCGTACGGGTCCTCGGCGTCCTCGACGAAGTGCAGGACCGCCACCAGCAGCAGCGCCACCGGCTTCGACCAGTCCAGGGTCTCGCGCACGGCCGGGTCCCGCAGGATCTTCTCCGGGTCGCGCACGTCGGCGTCGATGTACGCGGTCGCGCCCTGCTCGGAGCTGGTCAGCAGGGCCCGGGCGTGGGTGAGCACCAGCGGGTCGTTGTCCACATAGACGATGCGGGACTCCGGGGCGATGCCCTGGGCCACGTCGTGCACGTTGTTGGCGGTCGGCAGCCCGGTGCCGATGTCGAGGAACTGGCGGATGCCGGTCCCGGCGGCGAGGTGGCTCACCGCGCGCTGCATGAAGGCGCGGTTCTCCCGGGCCGCCGTACGGATGTGCGGGAACACGGCGGCGATCGCCTCGGCGGCCTCCCGGTCGGCTTGGAAGTTGTCCTTGCCGCCGAGCCAGTAGTCGTACCGTCGCGCCGGGTGCGGCCTGGTCATGTCGATGCGGGACGCGCCGCTGGCCCACTGCTCGTCGGTGCTCACCACGGTCTCCCGTCATCCTTGACAATGTGGCGCCGGGTCCCGCAGCAGCGTGCCCGCGAGCTCCTACCGGGCCATCGTAGTGCGGCGATCACGCCGGCCGATCCGGCCCCACGGCTTCACCACGCTGAGCACCGTCGCGACCGTCAGGGCCGTCAGGGACACGGCCGGCGGGAAGAACAACGAGGAGACCTCATCCGGAGGTTGCGCTCCGGACCCCAGCTCCCGACCGTACGCGGCGACGGCCGCCATGCCCGGCTCCAGCGCGACGATGATCAGCGTGCAGAGCACCAGGTTCAGCGCCAGCTTCACCGCCACCCACCAGTAGCGCAGCAGCCCCCACTTGGTGCCCAGCCCCAGCACGAGGCCGCTGAGCAGGCAGATCAGCCCGGCCGTGAGCATCGGCCACACGGCGAAGGCGGCCAGCGCCCGGTAGGCCAGGCCGCGCACCTCGGCGTCCGACCCGTAACGGCCGGTCCAGACCAGGACGGCGACCATGACGTCGATGCCGATCCAGGCGCCACCGGCGATGATGTGCAGGATCAGGGTGGCCCGGCGCCACCTCCGGCCGAGGACGAAGCCGCTCACCGCCGTGGCGGGCCGGGTCGCGGGCATCGTTGATGCTGACCTCATCAGGCTCTCCTCAGGGTCCGGTGCGGCGCGGACGCGCCGCAGGCTTCCCTGTCACGGTGCCGGATCGCCGGGCCCACCGCGTACGTCGAGCAGCGACTCATCGGCTACGCAGCCGGCCGTAGCAACGCCCCGGGCCTGCCCAACGCCGCCCACCGGGTCAGGCCGCGCACCGGGTCAGCCGGCGCGGCGCGAAGGTCAACCAGCGCAGCGCGAAGGTCAACCAGCGCGGGTCAACCAGCGCGGGTCAACCAACACGGCGCGAAGGTCAACCGGCGGGCGCGTCCAGGGCCGGCGCCACCACCGCGAACGCCTGGTCGGTCAGCTCGGCGAGCCGCTGCTCGTCGTCGCCCGGCTGCCACTGCTGGAGCACGGTGTCGAACACGACCAGGGCCATCCCGGCGGCGATCCGTGGATAGGGGTCGGTGTCAGGGTCGAGGCCGCGGCGGGCGGCCAGCTCGGCGATCAGTCCGGCCCGCCACTGGGTCTGGCGTTCCAGCCAGCGGGCCTGCAGGGCGGGGGTGTCCAGGACCAGGCGGACCACTTTGCGGGCCCGTTCGATGTGGTCGGGATGGTCGGTGCAGGCGGCCAGCGGCACCCAGACGGCGTGCCGCAACGCGATCGACGGCGGCTCGGCGGCGGGCCGCTCGGCCAGCGCCGCGACGATGTCGGCGCCCATGTCGGCCAGGAACCGGACGACCACGTCCTCCTTGGACGCGTAATAGCGGTTGAAGGTGCGCCGGGACATGCCGGCGGCGGTGACGATGTCGTCGACGGTCACCGCGTCGAAGCCACGGGTGGCGAGCAGCATCAGGGCCGCGTCGCGCAACTCGTCGGCGACCAGCTGGCGTTTCCGCTCCGCCACGCTGCTGTCGGCCCGAGATCGCATGGGCAGATGCTACGTCAGGCCCTCCCTGTCTGACCGCGCACATCTTGACTCACTGTGCCACGGATAGCACAGTGGGACGCATGACTGCTGACGGCTGGACCGAGGCGCAGATTTCCGACCAGAACGGCCGTACCTTTGTCGTCACCGGCGCCGCGAGCGGGCTCGGCCTGGCCACGGCCCGGGCGCTCGCCGCCCGCGGCGCGCGCGTCGTACTCGCCGTACGGGATGAGGAGAAGGGCCATCGCG
>NZ_JBEZGQ010000513.1:0-6018 GCF_040650095.1 Actinoplanes sp. NPDC048791
GTTGTGCGCTCGCCTGGCCGTCCGTCGGCTCCGCCCTGGCCGGCTTCGCGCTGGCCGGGCTGGGCACGGCGACGCTGGTCCCGGCGGCGATGCACACGGCCGACGAACTGCGCGGGCTGCCGCACGGCGCCGGCCTGACCATCGTGAGCTGGCTGCAGCGGGTGGGCTTCCTGCTCTCGCCGCCGCTGGTGGGGCTGGTCGCCGACCACAGCAGCCTGCGGGTCGGCCTGCTCAGCGTGGTGGTCGCCGGCCTGGGCACCCTGGTGCTGGGCCGGGTCCTGCTCAACCGCGCCTGAGCTGCCCGGTCAGCTCGACGGGAACGACTCCTGGGTGATCGGCCACCGCTGACCGCACAGCTCCCCCGCCATGCTCCTGATGAGCTCCGCGGCCCGGGCCGCATCGTCGGTCTCGGCAGACCGCTCGAACACCTGGTCGTCCACCTCGGGGCCGTCGGGCGTCCCGACGTCGATCGACGTCTCGATCGTGAGCTTCCCGGCTTCGGCCGTCACCACGAGACCCCAGGTGATCTGGGTACTGTCCGGCCGGCTGCCCGCCACCCACAGCGCGATCCGGGCATCGACGGTGTCGGCGACCTGGTAGATCCGGAACTTGATCTCGGGCAGCGGGCGCCACAGATACGTCAGGTCGCACCACAACGGATAGAAGTCCTTGTCCCGGGCCTCGGCCAGGGCGCGGAACACTCGCTGCACATCGACGGCGGCCATCCGCCGATCGTGGCACCCGGCCACAACCTCCGGACGGGGAACGCAGCCGGGCGGCGCCCCTCCCCCGTGGAAGGACGCCGCCCGGATGCCGTGCTGAGCTACTTGGTCGCGCCCGCGGTCAGGCCGGACTGGATCTGACGCTGGAAGAACGCGTACACGATGATCATCGGCAGGATCGAGAGCGTGAGTGCCGCGAACAGCGCGGCCCAGTTCGCCTGATAGCCCGCCGAGACCGAGATGTTGGCGATGCCCTGGGTGAGCACCCACTTCTCCTGCGCGCCCGCCCCCTGCATGATCGCCACCGGCAGCAGGTACTGGTTCCACTGACCGACGATGTTGAAGATCGTGATGCTGACCAGGCCGGACTTGGCCATCGGCAGCATGACCTGGAAGAACAGCCGGGTGTGGGAGGCGCCGTCGACGATCGCGGCCTCGGCGATCTGGTTCGGCAGGGTCTTGAAGAACGCCGTCATGAAGAAGACCGTGAACGGCAGCGAGTACGCGATGTAGACCAGGATCAGGCCGGTGTAGGTGTTGAGCAGGCCGAGGTTCTGCAGGATCAGGAACAGCGGCACCAGCGCCAGGAACACCGGGAAGGCCAGTCCCGAGACGAACAGGTAGTAGATGAAGCGGTTGCCGACGAACTTGTAGCGGGCCAGCACGTAGGCGGCCATCGAGCCGAACAGCATCGTGCCGGCGGTGCTGATCGCCACCACGAAGACGCTGTTGAGGAAGTAGCGCCCGACGTGCGCTTCGGTCCAGGCCGTCTTGTAGGTCTCGAACGAGATCTTGCTGGGCAGGCTGAACGGCGCCTGCGTGAAGATCTCCGTGTTGCTCTTGAACGACGCCAGCACCACCCAGATCAGCGGCGCGATGACCAGCAGGCCCCAGACCGCCAGGGCGACGTGGGCGAAGCCGCTGAAGAGCTTGATCTCTTTCTTGTCCCGCTGCGAGGCGGTGGTGGAGTGCCGCGACCCGGTGTACGAGGCCGCCGGCCCGTCCGTCTTGGTGTAAGTCACTTGAGGCTCCCGGTCCGGCTCACAGCTCGATCGCGTCGCGCCGGGTGACCCGCAGGGTCAGCGCCGCGAACGTGATGGTGAGGAAGAACAGCACGACACCCATCGCCGAGGCGTAGCCGAACTGCGCATAGTCGAAGGCGTTGCGGTAGATCTCCAGGCCCAGCACCGTGGTGGCGCCGTCCGGCCCGCCGCGGTCCACGGACATGACGTTCACCAGGGCGAACGCGTCGAAGGCGGCGATGCCCAGGTAGACCCAGGCGACCTGCAGCGTGTTCCACAGCAGTGGCAGCGTCACCTTGAAGAACAGGGTGCCCCGGGTGGCGCCGTCCAGCGCGGCGGCCTCGTAGATCTCCGTCGGGATGGAGCCCATCCCGGCGGAGAACAGCACCACGTAGAAGCCGACCGCCTGCCAGACGAGCACGGCCAGGATCGACCAGAGGGCCAGGTTCTTGTCGGCCAGGAACAGCACCGGCCCGGCGCCGACCTGGTTGAGCAGGCCGTTGATCAGACCACTGTCGTCGGACGAGTAGACCCGGGAGAAGATGACCGCGACCAGGGCCAGGGCCAGCAGCTGCGGGAAGAAGAACACCACCCGGTAGAACTTCGAACCCCAGACCCCCCGGGTACGGCCGCCCTTCGAGCCGCCGCCCACGTTGAGCAGGAACGCGAAGAACAGCGCCAGCACAATCGTGAGCAGCGGCAGGAAGATCAGCAACAGGATGTGGTGCTGGATCGCCTTCCAGAACGTGTTGTCCTGGAACAGCTTCGTGAAGTTGTCGAAGCCGATGTAACTGACGTCCGGCGAGAAGCCGCGCCAGTTGGTGAACGACAGCTGGAACGCCTGGACGTACGCCGCGATCACGAACGTGCCGTAGATGGCCACCGGCACGATCAGGAAGCCAATGATGAACGGGTACCTGCCGTGCTTCATGGTTCTCGAACTCCGTTCGTGATTGCGGGTACGTCTTCAGCGCTGGATCAGCGGGAGAACTTCTGGATGGACGAGTCCTTCTTGACCGCGTCGGCGGCCTTCTGCATCCGCTCGACGAACTTGTCGGCGGTGCCGCCCTGGTAGATCAGCTCGTTGGTGGCGGCGCGCAGCTCGTCGTCCAGCTTCTTGTACCAGGTGTCGAAACGGAAGCTGAAGGTGTCCGCGCCCGCCGCGCCCAGGGCCTTGTTGCCCGAGGTGAGGCCGGCACTGATCTCCATGCCGTCGGTGGCGCCGGCCACGACGGTCAGCGTCTTGGTGAGCTGGGTGAAGCCCACGGCGCCGGCCTTGCTCAGCATGTGGCGCAGGAACTCCATGCCACCGCGCGGGTTCTTGCCCTTGCTGGCGACGAAGTACTGCTCACCGGCCGCGGCGTAGAGGGCGGTGACGGGCAGCTTGTCGGCCGAGGTCACGCTCGGCACCGGCATGAGCTGGTAGTCGAAGCCCTCGGGGGTGTCCTTGGCCTGCTCGTTCTCGAGCCAGGAGCCGGACGGGTAGAGGCCCACCTTGTACTGGTTCTGCTGGAGCTGGACCTCGGTGTGCTTGAGACCGAGGAACGCCTTGTTGGAGTACTTGGCGCCGACCTCGGCCCACGCGGCGGCGGCCTGCTTGACGGCGTCGTTGGTCCAGGCACCGTCCTCGAGGTTGTCGATGTTCTTGAGGATGTCGGCGCCACCGATCTTGGCCGCGCTGGTCAGCAGCAGCGTGTACATGTAGTACGGCGCGTTCGCACCCGCGTAGCCGAACGGCGTGATGCCCTTGGCCTTCATCTTGCCGAGCAGCGCGGTGAAGTCGCTCCACGTGGTCGGCACGGTCCAGCCGTTGTCCTTGAACAGCTTGCCGCTGTACCAGAGGCCGAAGACGGTGAAGGCGTAGTTGAGCACGTACGGCTTGCCGTTGAACGTGCCCTGCTCGATGGTGCCCGGGATCAGGGTGTCCTTGACGGTCTTGCCGGTGATGTCCACCGACGGGGCCGCGTACAGGTCGGTCAGCTCCTGCACCTGGCCGGCCTGGACCAGGGCGCCCTGGTCCATCAGCTTCGAGCCGGAGTTGTTGATCATGTCCGGCGGGTTGCCCGCGGTGAACCGCGGCTGCACCACGGTCGAGATCTCCTCGGCCTGGTTGAACGTGACCTTGGAGTTCGGGAAGAGCTTGTTGTACGACGGGATGTCCACGTCGGTCGCGTACTTGGTGCCGAGGCCACCGTTGAAGATCAGGATCTCCAGCGGCTCGTCCTCCTTGATGCCCAGCGGGTTGGTCGCGGAGACCGTACCGGCGGGCTTGTCCGCGGCGTCGTCCTTGTCGTCACTGCCGCCGCCCACGCAGGCGCTCAGCATCGTGACGGCGGGGGTGGCCAGCAGGCCCACGGCGGCAGCGCGGCGCAGCAGCGTCCGGCGGTCGACCTCGGGCTTGAAAATCTCAGTCATGCGCTTTCTCCTCAGATGGTGATGCGGTGCCGGGTCAGCCCTTGACGGCGCCAGCCGTCAGGCCGGTTGCGATGTTGCGCTGGACGATCAGGAAGAAGATGACCACCGGGAGGGCGGTCAAGATCGACCCTGCCATGAGCGGGCCCCAGAAGGTCCCGCGGCTCGTCTGGTTCTGCAGGAGCCAGGCCATCAGGTTCTGGTGGGCCTGGTCGTTGAGCGTGTTGATGATGATGAACTCGTTCCAGGCCTGGATGAAGCCGTAGACCGAGGTCGCAACCAGACCGGGACCGGTCAGCGGCAGGATGATCTTCCAGAAGACCTGGAACCGGCTGGCCCCGTCGATCAGCGCGGCCTCGTCGAGCTCGCGCGGGATGGCCTGGATGAAGCCGCGCAGGGTCCACACCGTGTACGGCAGGATCAGCACGACGTAGACCAGGGCGATGCCGCCCAGGCTGTTGGTCAGGTTGGCCTTCTGCAGCATCAGGAACAGCGGGATCAGGATCGCGATGAACGGCACCATCTGGACCGACAGGACGACGAGGATGATCGCCTTGCGGCCGTAGAACCGGAACCGGGCGATGGCCAGCGCCGCCAGGAACCCGACGACCAGCGCGCCGAGCACCGCGGCGCAGGTGATCAGCACGCCGTTGATCAGGTTCCGCTGGAAGAACGGCGCGTTGAACGCCGACTTGAAGTTGTCCAGCGTGAAGGTGTGCGGGAAGAACGTCGGGTCGAACTGCAGGATCTCCGGCGCGGGCTTGAACGCCGTGTTGATGATCCAGTAGATCGGGAAGAACATCACCAGGGCGAAGAGCACGCCGAGGGCGTTCGCGGCGATCGTGCCGGCGGTGCTGCGGCCGACGGTGGGGGTGTCCGACTCGCGGGCCGGGCGGCGCCGCTTGCGTACGGCGGTCGACGGTGCGGTGGCGACCATCAGTCCACGTCTCCGATCCGGAACATCTGCCGCATGTAGAAGGCTGTCACGCCGAGCAGCAGCAACACCGTGACGACGGCGATCGCGGAGCCCAGCCCGTAGTTGTTGTTGTTGAACGCGGTGCTGTACGACCAGGTCGCGAGCACCTGGTACTCCTCCTCCGGCCGGCCGTTGCGCACGCCCCAGACCTGGGTGAACAGGCCGAAGTTCCAGATCACCGACAGCGTAGTGACGATGATCAGCAGCGGCTTGAGGATCGGCAGAGTCACCGAGCGCAGCACCTGCCAGGCCGAGGCGCCGTCGACCACGGCCGCCTCGAGCAGCTCCTTGGGCACCTGGGTGAGGCCGGCGTTGAGGGTGATCGCGATGAACGGGATACCGGCCCAGACCACGATGGTGGTGATCACCGACCAGCCCTGCCACGGGTTGGCGAACCAGCTGTGGTTGGCGAAGTCGACGCCGGGCAGCAGGTTGATCAGGTAGTTCAGCACGCCGAAGTCCGAGTCGACCAGCCAGCGGAAGGTCTGGGTGGCGACCAGCTGCGGCATGGCCCAGACGAACATCATCGCCACGATCATGGCGATCCGCACGCTCGGCGCGACCCGGCGCATGAGCAGGGCGACACCGAGGCCGAGCAGCAGGGTCAGCAGCACCGAGACCACGGTGAAGGCGACCGTACGCCCGACGACCTGGTAGAACGTCGCGTCCGTGAAGATCTTGACGTAGTTGGCGAACCCGACGTTGTCCGGGGGCAGGTTGCCGAACAGCTGGCGCAGGCCGAGGCTCTGGAACGACAGCACGATCATCCGTACCAGCGGATAACCGAGCAGGCCGGCCAGCAGCAGCAAGGCGGGCAGCGTGAGCGCGAGGGGGGCGAAGCCGCCGCTCGTGGCCGAACGACGCTTGCTCCGGGCGCGCCCGCCCG
>NZ_JBEZGQ010000514.1:0-6017 GCF_040650095.1 Actinoplanes sp. NPDC048791
CCGCCCCAGAAGCCGACGTCCACGTGGATCTGACCGCGGGCGGCGTCCTGCTTGACGGCCAGCGCGTCGGCGTCGACGGTCGGCGGCAGGCTGTTGTGCGGCATGTCCACGATGGCGGTGACCCCGCCGGCGGCCGCGGCCCGGGTGGCGGTGGCGAAGCCCTCCCACTCGGTGCGGCCGGGCTCGTTGACGTGCACGTGGGTGTCGACCAGCCCGGGCAGCAGGGCGAGGTCGCCCAGGTCCACGTCCTCGGCGGCCTCCAGCACGGCCGCGTAGTCGTCCACGGCGACGATCCGGCCCCCGGCGACGGAGACCGCGGCGGGCTGCTCGACGCCGCCGACGACGGCACGACGGGACCGCACCACCAGATCGACCATGCGCCGAGCCTAACCGCCAACTGTTGCCACACGGCTACGTCGGGTGAAGCCGAGCCACAAGATCACAATCGGGTGTCCGGTTCCCGACCGGGCGGATCATCGGGGCTGAGCGAAGCGCCGGCGGCCGGTATAAAGATCGCGCAGCGGGCGCAACCCCCCGACGCATGACCCGAGGGGGACGTGGAGTGCCGACCGTGCCGACCCGCCGCATGACCTCACGCAAGGTGGCCCTGACCGCCGCGTTCCTCACTCTGGCGGCGGGCGGCACCGCCGCCTGCGACACCACTTACGACGACTACGACGACTCCACCTACGCCTACGACTCCGACGGCAACAACGCCGGGCCCGGATCGGGGTCGGGGTCGGGTTCGGGGTCGGACACCGGCGCGGACTCGTCGGACGAGGAGCAGTACGAGGACGAGGACGACAGCGGGGACGACAGCGGGGACGACGCCGGGGACGACGAGGAGCAGGCGCCGGTCGACGAGGTGTTCTACTGCGCCGACGAGGACGGCGAGATCGTCGATGAGGACCTCTGCGCCGACGCCGACGAGACCTCGTCGTTCTTCCTGTACCACTCCCCGTTCTACGCCCATGGCCTCAAGCCGGGCACGTACCTGGACGGCGGCGACTCCTTCTCGGCCGGCGACCGGGCGACCCGGCGCGCGTTCAAGCTGCCGCCGACCGGCAAGGTCGGCAACGGCACCGTCAAGACCAACGTCGTCGGCCGCGGCAGCACCGGCTCCGGGCTGTCCAGCGGCACCTCGGGCGGCTGAGCGGTCCACCGCCCAGAGCAGAGCCGCCCAGAGCAGAGCCGCTCAGAGCAGTGCGGTCAGCTCCTCCCGGGTGAAACCGGCGTCGTCCAGCGCACCGCAGTCCAGCCCGCGCAGCAGATAGCCGGCCAGCGCCCGGGCCGTGGCGGGCTCGTCGAGGATGCCGCCCGACTGCCGGTCCAGGTACCGGCGCAGGCGGATCGAGGCCGCGTCGACCCCGTCGGCGAAGAAGGCGTAGGTGGCCGCGAAGCGGGTCGGCAGCTGCGCCGGATGCAGATCCCAGCCCTGGTAGAAGCCGCGTTCCAGAGAGCGGCGGACCAGGCGGTGGTGCAGCGCCCAGGCGTCGTGGACGGCCACGTCCGAGCCCACCGGGAGGATGTTGGTCGAGCCGTCGGAGAGCCGGACGCCGGTGCCGGCCGCCGCCGCCTGGATGACCGCCTTGGCGTAGTCGGCGACCGGGTGGTCCATCGCCTGGTACGCCGCCGCCACTCCGGCCGCCGCGCTGTAGTCGTACGTGCCGTAGTGCAGACCCGTGCACCGGCCGCCGGCCGCGGTGATGAGGCGGGCCACGGTCGCCGTGCCGTCCGCGCCGAGCACCGCCGACGGCAGCTCGATCTGGATCTCGAACGTCAGCGTGCCGGCGGCCAGGCCGTACCCCCGCTCCAGCGTCTCGCACAGCGCGACCATCGCGGTGACCTGGTCCGGGCCGCTCACCTTGGGCAGGGTCACCGTGAACGGCTCCTGGTGCAGCGACAGGAACAGGTCCAGGGTGCGCAGGCAGCGGTGCCGGGTGGCCGCCTCCAGCGACTTGATCCTGATCCCGACGAACGGCGGGCGTGGCCCCTCGGCCAGCACGGCCACCGCCGCTTTGACCGCCGCGTCCTCCTGGTCGTCGTCGCGGACGCCGTAGCCGTCCTCGAAGTCGATCCGCAGGTCCTCGATCGGCTCGGTGGCCAGCTTGGCCCGGACCCGGTCGGCCAGCGCGGCCGGGAACGGCAGCGGCGGGCACTCGTCCAGCGCCGCCAGCGCCTGGGCGCCCCACTGCCGGAAGCCACCGATCCGGTCGGCCGGGATGTACACCGTGTGCACCGGCTGCCGCCCGGTCCGTTCCCCCGGATACCGGGTGGCGAGGAACCTGTCGTGGGCGGCGAGCCGGTCGTCCAGGGCGGCGTAGTCCTCGTCGCTGAGCCGCATCGTCAGTCGATCGACTCGTAGGCGGCCGTCGTCAGGAAGTCCGCGAAGTCGTCGGCGAGGGCCACCCGCTCGAAGAGCTTGCGCGCGTCGTCGAAGCGGCTGCCCGCCCAGGCCTGGTCGCCCAGCGCCGCGCGGATCTCGGCGAGCTCCTCGTCCTCGATCCGCCCGACCAGGCCGGCCGTGATCGTGGTGCCGTCGTCCAGGCGTACCCCGTTGTGGATCCACTGCCAGACCTGGGAGCGGGAGATCTCCGCGGTGGCCGCGTCCTCCATCAGGTTGTTGATCGCGACCGCACCGTTGCCGCGCAGCCAGGCCTCCAGGTACTGCAGGGCGACCGAGACGTTGCCGCGCAGGCCCGCCTCGGTCACCGCGCCGCCGGTGGCCGCCACGTCGAGCAGCTGCGCCGCCTCGACACTGACGTCGTCGCGCCGGCGGTCGAGCTGGTTGGGCCGGTCGCCCAGCACCCGGTCGAAGATCTCCTGGCAGACCGGCACCAGGTCGGGGTGGGCCACCCAGGAGCCGTCGAAGCCGTCGGCGGCCTCGCGTTCCTTGTCCTCGCGGACCTTGGCCAGGGCGACCTCGTTGACCGCCGGGTCGCGACGGCTGGGGATGAAGGCGGCCATGCCGCCCATCGCGAAGGCGCCGCGCCGGTGACAGGTCGAGACCAGCAGCTCCGTGTACGCCCGCATGAACGGCGCCGTCATCGTCACCGCGGCCCGGTCGGGCAGCACCATCGCCGGGTTGTCGCGGAAGTACTTGATGATGCTGAACAGGTAATCCCAGCGCCCGGCGTTGAGCCCTGAAATGTGCGGCCGCAGCGCGTGCAGGATCTCGTCCATCTCGAACGCCGCCGGGATGGTCTCGATCAGCACAGTGGCCCGGATGGTGCCGACCGGGATGCCCAGCGCCTCCTGGGCGTACGTGAACACGTCGTTCCAGAGCGCCGCCTCTTTGTGCGACTCCATCTTGGGCAGGTAGAAGTACGGCCCGCTGCCCCGGCTGAGCAGCTCGGCGGCGTTGTGGAAGAAGTAGAGCCCGAAGTCGACCAGCGCCCCGACGGCCGGCTCCCCGTCCACCGGCAGGTGCCGCTCGTCCAGGTGCCAGCCGCGCGGCCGCATCACGATGGTCGGGTACGGCCCGTCGCCCAGCTCGTAAGTCTTCTTGTCGGTCTCCAGCCGGATCGTGCGCCGGATCGCGTCGTACAGGTTCTGCTGGCCGTCGACCACGTTCGACCAGTGCGGGGTGTTGGCGTCCTCCAGGTCGGCCAGCCACACCTTGGCACCCGAGTTGAGGGCGTTGATGGTCATCTTGCGCTCGGTCGGGCCGGTGATCTCGACCCGCCGGTCGGTGAGGTCGGCCGGTGCGGCCGGCACCTGCCAGTCACCCGCGCGCACGTCGGCCGTCTCGGCCAGGAACCCGAGGCTGCCCCCGGCGGCGATCTCGGCGCGCCGGGCCGCGCGGGCGGCCAGCAGCTCGTTGCGCCGCGGGCGGAACCGCCGGTTCAGGTCAGCTACGAACGCCACGGCCTCGTCGGACAGAATCTCGGTCACGGTCGGCGACTCCCCTCACTGCGATGGCTGGCCCCTCTCCTCGTACCGTATCGGTCTGCGCGCCCGCCGCACGGAACTCGGCCCGGACATGGCAGTGGCCCCCGCGGGGAAACGGGGGCCACTGCTTTTCTCTATCTGGGGATGAGGGCGCCCCCGGGGGA
Organism: Actinoplanes sp. NPDC048791; assembly: GCF_040650095.1. Taxonomy (NCBI): domain Bacteria; kingdom Bacillati; phylum Actinomycetota; class Actinomycetes; order Micromonosporales; family Micromonosporaceae; genus Actinoplanes; species Actinoplanes sp. NPDC048791. Next base: position 4,056 of record NZ_JBEZGQ010000514.1, read on the forward strand.
TCGGGGGCACCCGGTGGTGCCGACCTAGAAGTTGCCGAACGAGTCGCACTTGGCTTTCTGGACGATGCAGTTCTTGACCCGGCTGCCCAGCGCCTCGTCCTCCCAGGCGAAGAACGCGTCGCCGTGCATCGAGGAGGCGTTGCCCGACGACAGCTTGAAGCCGGCCGCGCTGCCCGAGGTCGGGTAGCCGATCACGAAGGACAGCGACGGGATCGCCACCGGGAACTTGCCGCTCGCGCAGGTGCCGTCCGGGCCGGTCCCGCCGACGTGCGACTTGTGGTCGGGGCTGTCCAGGTGCACGCCGTCCCAGCAGTCCGGGAAGGTCAGCTGGAAGGTCAGCTCGGCGGTCTTGGCGCAGACCGGCCAGTTGCCGTCGGCGCTGCGGCCGACCTCGCCACCGGCCCCGGCGCACCAGAACTGGCCGGGAGCGCCCTTCGGGGTGGCCACCTGCCGCTTGGCGTCGCCGACGATCATGCGGAAGCCCTGCGGGAAGGGCACGGTCTTGGTCGGGTCCTTGAGACGGGAGCCGTAGTAGACCGTGACGCCGTGCGGGTTGACGGCCTTGCCGTTCTCCTGCAGCTCCGGCACCCAGTACGCGGAACGGTCCTCGCCGGGCTTGCAGCTCGATCCGGCGTTGGCCAGCAGCGTCATGGTCGTGGTGTTGGCGTCGGTGCTGTTGTTGCCCAGGAACGTGTGCATGTGCGAGGCGCCGGACATGCCCGGGAAGACGATCGGGTCGTCGGGCTTGGAGTGGCTGACCGTGCAGGAGGCGTTGAACTCGGGCACCCGTACGTTGCCGGCCGGCACGGCCTTGGGCTTCATCGCGTCGAACGCGGCCAGCTGCGCCTTCCACTTGGCCTGGTCCATGGTCACCCAGCCGTCACCGGAGGGCGTCCCACCCGGAGCGGAGGTGGTCGGTGCGGGTGCGGGCGTGGAAGGCACAGGCGTAGCAGTGGTCGCCGCTCCGAACGTGAACCAGTTGACGTTCACGAAGTCGCCGGCCTGCGCGCTCTTGAGCACCGCGAAAACGGTCTGCTGCCCCGTGGGTACGGACTTCGCCGTGGCGGTGACCGTCGTCCACTTCTGCCAGCCACCCGTACGGGCGACCGGGAATGTCGCCAGCAGTGCGCCGGTCTGCGAGCCCAGGTGCAGCTCGATCGACCCGCCCGTGGCGTTGTCCGAGGCGATCCGGGCGGACAGGCCGGCGCCGGTCACCGAGACGTTGTCGTAGCGCAGCCAGTCCCCGGCGGCGAGCCAGCCGACGTTCTTCCCGCCGTCGGCGTCGCCGGTGCCCTCGACCTGCGCGCCGGACTGGGCGGCGTACGCCTCGGCCTGCACCCGGCCCGGCACCACGGTCTCGGCGGCGCTCGCGTTGGCGATGTAGATGCCACTTCCGCCCAGCGCGGCGGCGACCGCGGCGGCCAGGGCGACCCGGGTGGTGCGCCGGCGCCGCTTGGCGACCTCGCCGGGCGCGACATGGGCTCCAGTTGTTCGCATAACCATTCCTTCACTGAGGCCGTACCGAAGCGGTGAAAGCTATTCGCCAGGGAGTATGCACAGCTCAGGAGGCTTGTATCAAGGCGCGAAAGAAGAATTGAGAATCGCCCGACAATGGCCCGCAGGTCGCGGCGATTCCGCACCCCGATAACAATTAATCGGGGCGGCTTCCTTAAGTTTGCCTAAAATCCGTCGAGCAACCGACGGTGGGCCCGACGAGCGCGCAGCGTGAGCGCGCGGGCGTCGGCGTTGACCAGCCGGCCACTCTCCACCACCGGGCGGCCGCCGACCAGGGCCAGCTCCACCGGCGCGGCCGGGCCGAGGACCAGCGCCGCGACCTTGTCGTCGATGCCGTCGTGGCCGAGCCCGTCCAGGCGCCAGAGCACCAGGTCCGCGAGCTTACCCACCTCGATGGAACCGAGGTCGTCGGCCCGGCCGAGACAGCGGGCGCCGCCCATCGTGCCG
>NZ_JBEZGQ010000515.1:0-5996 GCF_040650095.1 Actinoplanes sp. NPDC048791
CATCAGCCGATTGTCCCCTCACGCGTCGGTCTTCTTGAGCCGGAGCGCCGCGGCGGTGATGGAGGGCGCGTTCCGCGACGCGGCCGCCCGGATCGCCCAGTCGACCGACGAGATGAGCCGGTCCACCGCGCAGCTCGCCGAGGCGGCCCGGTCGAGGTCCGCCCTCGCCGACGAGCTGGAGAACGCGGTGCTCACCGTCTCCGAGCAGGTGGCGACGGCGGCGACCGAGATGGGGGCCTCGGCGAACGGGCTCGCGGACTTCGCGCGTGAGGCGGTCACCGGGGCCGAGCGTGGGGTGGAGACGGTGGGCTCGCTGCGTACCGCGTCGGAGCAGATCCGTACCGCCGTCGACCTGATCAATTCGGTGGCCTCGCAGACCCGCCTGCTGGCCCTCAACGCCACCATCGAGGCGGCCCGGGCCGGCGACGCCGGCCGCGGCTTCGCCGTCGTGGCCGGCGAGGTCAAGAACCTCGCCAACGAGACCAGCGAGTCCAGCTCCGAGATCCTGGGCCAGGTCAACACGGTGCAGCAGGCGGCGGCGGACGCGGTCGGCGTGCTCGAGGTCGTGACCGGCAGCATCCGGGAGATGAGCGGCCTGGTGAACGGCATCGCGGCCGCCGTCGACGGCGGTCAGGACTCCGGTACGGCGGGACTGAGCCAGCTGGCCGAGGTGCTGCGCAGCGAGGTGCACCGCTTCGTGACGATGGCCCGCCAGTCCTAGTAGTTCTGGGCGTAGATCGCGTCGATCTCGGCGCGGCTGGGCAGGGCGTTGCTGGCACCCACCTTGCGCACGCACGCCGCGCCGGCCGCGTTCGCCCAGCGCACGGCCTGCACCAGATCCCGGCCCTCGCCCCAGGCGACCGCCAGCGCCCCGGTGAAGGCGTCACCGGCCGCGGTGGTGTCCGCCACCTCGACCCGGCAGGCCGGGATTCGCTCGTCGTGGCCGTCGCGGTCGGCGTACCAGGAGCCGGCGCCGCCCAGGGTCAGCACGACCCGCGGCACCAGGGCCAGCAGGCCGGGCATGTCCGGCTCGGCCGACCCGGTGATCGCGTTCGCCTCGCCCTCGTTGACGACCAGCAGATCCACCGCGTCCAGCAGCTCCTGCGGCAGCTCACGGGCCGGGGCCGCGTTCAGGATCATCCGGGTCCGGCCGGCCCGGGCCGCCTGCGCGGCCGCGACCACCGTGTCCGCCGGGATCTCCTGCTGGCACAGCAGCACGTCGCTGTCGGCGATCACCGCTGTCTCGGCCGCGCTCAGCCCGGCGAACGAATTGTTCGCGCCGGGGCTCACGATGATGGAATTCTCGCCCGCGCGGTCGACCATGATGACGGCAACACCGGAGGCGCCGTAGCTGGTCCGCACGTTCTCGGTGTCCACCCCGGACGCGTTGAGCCGGGCTTTGATGGTCACGCCGAATGCGTCCGAGCCGATCGCCCCGAGCATCGTGCACCGGCCGCCGGCCCGGGCGGCAGCGATGGCCTGGTTGGCCCCCTTGCCACCCGGTGTCATCACGAAGTCGTCGCCGAGCACGGTCTCGCCGGGCAGCGGCAGCCGCGGCGCGAGCCCGACGAGGTCCATGTTGGCGCTGCCGGCGACGACGATGCGCGGGGAGATCTCGGCCATCGTCTGCCTCAGGCCGCCCGGGCCATGTAACGGTCGCCGGACCGCTGCACCTGCAACGGCAGCCCGAACGTCTTGGACAGGTTGGCCGCCGTCAGCGTCTCGCCGAGCAGGCCCGCCGCCACGACCGTGCCCTCGCGCAGCAGCATCGCGTGGGTGAAACCGGGCGGGATCTCCTCGACGTGATGGGTGACCAGCACCATCGCCGGGGCGTCCGGGTCCTCGGCCAGCTCGGTCAGCCGGCCGACCAAATCCTCGCGGCCGCCCAGGTCCAGGCCCGCGGTGGGCTCGTCGAGCAGCATGAGCTCGGGGTCGGTCATCAACGCGCGGGCGATCTGGGTGCGCTTGCGCTCACCCTCGGACAGGGTGCCGAACTCCCGCTCGACCAGCGCGCCCATGCCCAGCTGCGTCAGCAGCGCCCGGGCCCGCGCCTCGTCCTGGGGGTCGTAGCTCTCCCGCCAGCGGCCGACAACCGACCAGGCCGCGGTGACCACGACGTCGAGCACGCGTTCCGAGGGCGGCACCTGGTCGGCGAGCTGACCGGTGGTGATGCCGATCCGGGTGCGCAGCTCGGTGACATCGGTGCGGCCCAGCCGCTCGCCGAGGATCCAGGCGGTGCCGCGGGACGGGTGCAGCCGGCCGGACGCCAGGTTGAGCAGCGTGGTCTTGCCGGCGCCGTTGGGGCCCAGCACGACCCATCTCTCGTCCAGCTCGACCTGCCAGGAGAGCCCGCGCAGCAGATAGCTGCCGCCGCGGATGACACTCACCCGGTCGAAGGAGATGACGGTGTCTTCGTCAGGTGGGGTGGGGGTCGCAGTCGCTGCCTCGAGCACGCATCCATCCAACCATGCAGGGCCCGGGGCCCCGGACGCCGTGCCCGGTCAACCGGTGGTGGATCCGAAGACCTCGTCGCGGACCGACTCCAGCGCCGTCAGCAGCGCGCCGTTGAGGATCGGCTCGACGGCGACCTCGCTGATCACAACCTTGGGCGCGACGAGGGTGATCGCCGCGACCTCGCTCTCGACCCGTTCGGCCAGCGCCGTGCCACCGGCCTGGCTGACCTCACCGGCGAGGACCACCAGCGGCGGGTCCAGCACCACGCAGGTGGCCGCCACGCCGAGGGCGAGCCGGGCGGCGAGCTCGTCGAGCAGGGGCTCACCCGCCGCGCCGGCCGCGTCGGCGGCGCGCACCACGTCGGCGGACTCGGCGCCGCGGAAGCCGTACTTCTTGCCGATCGCCTTGGCCGCGTCCGAGGCCACGAGGGTCTGGAAGGCACCCTTGGCGCCACGCTTGGTCACGTCGCGGGGGATCTCGGCGCCGGCCACGGGCAGGTAGCCGATCTCGCCGGCGGCACCGGTGCTGCCGTGGTGCAGGCGGCCACCGATCACCGTGGCGAGGCCGACGCCCCGGCCGACCCAGATGAGCACGAAGTCGTCGACGCCCTTGGCCGCACCGACGTGCTGCTCGGCGATGGCGACCAGGTTGACGTCGTTGCCGAAGACCACCGGCGTGCTCAGGTCCTTGCGCAGCTCGGCGAGCAGGCCGCGGTGCCAGCGCGGCAGGTCGAAGGCGAAGGAGACCTCACTGGTCTTCGGGTCGACGAGACCGGGGGTGCCGAGGACCACCCGGCGCACGGAGGCCATGTCGGTGCCACCGCGGCCGGCCGCCTGGACCACGGCGCTGTGCACTGCGCGTACCGGATCGTCGCTGTCCTGGGTCGACTGCTCGCTGCGGCCGACCACCTCGCCGGTGATGTCCGCGCAGGCCGCGATGACCCGGTCGGGCAGAACCTCGACGCCGATGACGTGCGCGCTGCCGGGCGTGACCGCGTACAGCTGGGCATTGGGGCCGCGGCCGCCGGCCTGCTCACCCACCCGGCGCACCAGGCCCCGCTCCTCGAGCCGCTCGACCAGCTGGGAGGCGGTCACCTTGCTCAACCCGGTCATCTCGCCGAGCTGCGCGCGGGTCAGCGGACCCCTGGCGAGCAGCAGCTCGAGCGCGGCACGGTCGTTGAGCGCCCGCAGCAGTCGCGGGGTACCCGGTAGGCGGGTGGCGGCCATAACTCGTCCCTTGGTGTTTAGGAGTGCTTCCTATTGCGGTGACCGGCGCAGATCATGTAGCCGCAGCGTAACGGTCAGCGCGCACACTGGTTGCGCCGCGTACCCGATAGACATCTGACGATCATGCAGGCCGGCCGGCCGGAAAACCAGAGCCGGACCCGAGGAAGGACACCATGGCGATCGACCCAGGACTGCGCCGCTTGGCTCTGCGCACGTTGCTCGCGGCGTTCCCGGGGACCGAGGCCCCGGAGTGGGCGGCCGCGCTGCTGGCCGAGGGACTGGCCGGGCACACCCTGTTCGGGACCAACATCGCGGACCCGGCCCAGGTGGGCCGGCTGACGGCCGAGCTGCGCACGGTACGGCGGGACGCCCTGATCGCGATCGACGAGGAGGGCGGTGACGTCACCCGGATGGCCCACCGGGTCGGGAGCCCGTACCCGGGCAACGCCGCGCTCGGCACCGTCGACGACCCGCAGCTGACCCGCTCGATCTACGCGGCCATCGGCACCGACCTGGCCGAGGCCGGGATCACCCTCGACCTGGCCCCGACGGTCGACGTGAACACGGCCGACGACAACCCGGTCATCGGCACCCGCTCGTTCGGGGCGGACCCGTCGCTGGTGGCCCGGCACACGGACGCAGCGATCGAAGGCCTGCAGTCAACGGGCGTCGCCGCCTGCGCCAAACACTTCCCGGGCCACGGCGCCACGACGGCCGACTCCCACCTCGAACTCCCCACGGTGGACGCCGAGCTGGACGTGCTGCGCGACCGCGACCTGCCCCCGTTCGCGGCCGCGGTGGCGGCGGGCACGCAAGCGATCATGACGGCGCACATTCGCGTACCGGCACTGACCGGCGCCGGCCCGGCCACCTTCAGCCACGCGGCGCTGACCGACCTGCTCCGCGGCGAATACGGCTTCCGCGGGGCGGTCATCACGGACGCACTGGAGATGAAGGGGGCCGCCCAGGCCGCGGGCGGCATCGGCGAAGCCGCGGTGCTGGCCCTGGCGGCGGGCGCTGACCTGCTGTGCATCGGCGCCCGGGTGAGCCTGGAGTTGGTCGAACTGGTGGCGGCGGAAATCGTCACGGGCCTCAGCGACGGCAGGCTCACGCTGAACAGGCTGGAGAACGCCGCGGAACGAACAGCGGCGCTGACCGCGTGGACCCAACGCCCGGTGACGCCGCTGCGGCACGACGCCGGGCTGGGCTACACGGCAGCCCGCCGGGCGGTACGGGTCGAAGGCTCCCTCGTGGACTTCGCCGACCCGCTGGTGGTGCAACTCCAGTCGGGTCACTCGATAGCGGAAGGCCGCGTGCCGTGGGGCCTGCGGCCGCATCTGAACGGAACCGAGCAAGTGTCCGTGGTGGCCGCCGAGACAAACGCGGAGACCCTGGTCGAGCAGGCAGGGTCCCGGCCGATCGTGGTCGTCGGGCGACACACCCATCGAGCGCAAGCGAGCCGAGCGCTCATCGAAACCCTCGCGGCGCGGCATAATGTGGCGGTGGTGGAGATGGGCTGGCCGGCAAGCTGGCGGCCGATCGGGGCGCGAGCTTTCATCACCACGTACGGCGCGAGCCATGCCAGCGGTCGCGCCGCAGCGGAAGCCCTCGGGCTGACCGCAACCCACTGAGACACCCCTGAACTGAGGCAGCGGCGGGCCGCCACCCGCCGCTGCCTCTCTTTGTGCCCCAGATCTCCTTGAACACGTTCAACTAACGCCCTACGCTGATCACGACACCAGTTGAACACGTTCAAGAAAGGCGGAGGTCGTGGATCACAAAGTCTGGATGTACCTCGCCTACCTGATCGTCAGCATCGCGCTGACCGTCTGGGTGGCGACCACGCTGTCCCGCAACGGATTGGTCTTCCTGGAAGACGTCTTCGCCGACAACCGCCTGGCCCGGGCGGTGAACCAGCTGCTGGTGATGGGCTTCTACCTGCTGAATCTGGGGTTCGTCGCGGTGGCCATGCGCTCGAACGCCCGGGTGCCGGACGCGGCCCGGGCGTTGGAGACGTTGTCCTACAAGATCGGGTTTGTGTTGCTCGTGCTCGGGGTGCTGCATGTTTGCAACGTCTTCTTTCTGGGGCGGTATCGGCGGGGGCGGTTGCGGCAGCAGCAGGGGATGCCGCCGTTGCCGCCGGCTGGGCGGTTGCCTATGCCTCCGCAGCCTGGGGGGCCGGGTGGCGGGCCTGGTGGGGCTGGGCGTCCCGGTGGGCCTGGCGGCATGGCCAGTCCCGGCGGAATGACTGGTCCCGGCGGGTGGGCCGGGCCGGGCGTCGGTGGGCCGGGCGCGGCAGGGCCAGGCACAGCTGGG
>NZ_JBEZGQ010000516.1:0-5991 GCF_040650095.1 Actinoplanes sp. NPDC048791
CGGGCGGGCCGGGCGTTCCCCGCCGGGGACTGCTCCGCCCGCGCGCACGGGCCGGTCGCCCGGGGCGCGCCGGGCCGGGGTCTCCGGCGGTGGGACCTTGCCCTTCATCGGACCCCACTCGTTCGGATCAGGTACGCCCGGCGGCCGCATCGGGGCCCGCTTGGCCGTCCCAGCCTCCGACTCCCCCGGCTCCTTCGCACCCGGCCAGGCCTTGGCCACCCGGGACGCCAGCACGAACTCCTTGCGCAGCGGGTTGCCCTCGAAGCCCGGCGGCAGCAGCAGCGGCCGCAGGTCCGGGTGGCGGGTGAAGCTGATCCCGAACATCTCGTGGGTCTCCCGCTCGTGCCACGCCGCGCCCGGGAACAGGTCGATCACCGATTCGACCACCGGGTTGTCCCGGGTCACCCGGGCGCGCAGCAGCAGCCCGTGCTTGCGGCGGGTGGACCAAAGGTGCGCGACGACGGTGAAGCCCTCGTCCAGTTCGTCGACCGCTGACAGCCAGTCGAAGAAGTCGCAGCCCAGCGCGCCCGGGTCGCGGGCGGCACCGACCGCGGTCCACCACAGCGCGGCCGGCACGTCGATCACGGCCCGCTCGTGGCCGGGGCCGCCACCGGAGACTCCGGCGACGATCGTGCCCTCGGCGGGGGCGTCGTCCGCGTCTGCCGTCAGCAGGGCGACCATCCGCTCGCCGACCTCTTCGGGGGTCATGCCGCACATCCTATGATCCGGCCCGGTTCCGTCCCCGGCCCGCGCCCGGAAAGCCGGCCGGCAAACAGACGCCGGGTGAGACGCCGGTGGATCGACGGCGTCTCACCCAGCTGAGCTCAATGCGCTCGGTCAGTCCTGTCCGCCGCCGAAGAACGTCGCGTCCCCGAAGGTGAACACTCCGCCGTCCCTGGCGACCATCCAGTAGCCGGCGCCGGTGGTGGTCGAGGCGATGCCGACCATCGGCGCGTTCAGCGGCTTGCCGCCCATGCTGCCGTAGAACGGTGCGTCACCGAAGGCGAAGATGCCGCCGTCAGCCGCCACCAGCCAGTAGCCCTTGCCGGACGGGGTCGCCGCCAAGCCGACCACCGGGGCGTTGAGCGGCTTGCCGCCCATGCTGCCGTAGAACTGCGCATCACCGAAGGCGAAGATCCCGCCGTCGCGGGCCACCGTCCAGTACCCGCGCCCGGTCGCCGTCGGCGTGATGCCGACCATCGGCGCGTTCAGCGGCTTGCCGCCCATGCTGCCGTAGAACTGCGCATCACCGAACGCGAAGATGCCACCGTCCTTCGCGACGAGCCAGTAGCCCTTGCCGGACGGGGTCGCCGCGATGCCGACCACCGGCGCGGCGAGTGGCTTGCCGCCCATGCTGCCGTAGAACTGGGCGTCACCGTACGAGAAGACGCCGCCGTCCGCAGCGGCCAGCCAGTAGCCCTGCCCGGCGGCCGTCCGGGCGATCGCGACGTCTGGTGGTGCCGCCGCCGGGCCGCCGCTGCCGAGTCCGGCGAACGCATAGCTGATCGCCGCGCCGGCCGACACCCTGGAGTTGCGGGCGGTCGCCGGGGCGAAGGAGACCGACGAGCCGTTCTGGCGGATCTCGAAGTGCAGGTGGGCACCCGTGGTGCAGGTGCCCGTGTTGCCGGAGACCGCGATCTTCTGCCCCTGGCTGACCTGCTGGCCGACGCCGACCGAGAAGCTGCTCAGGTGCAGATAACGGGACTGGTAACCGTAGGCGTGCGCGATATAAATGGTCTGCCCGCCGCAGGAGTCCTTGAAGGCGTTGGTGACTTTTCCGTCGTAGGTGGCATAGACCGGCGAGCCCGTCGGCGCCCCGATGTCGACGCCCTGATGGCTATGGCCGGTGCGCTTGTCACCGACAATTCCGGTAATGGGACCGGAGGTCGGCCAGTTCATGTGCGCATTGTCAGCCAGGGCCGGCGAGGCCACTGCCGCCAGCATCGACGCGGCCAGAGCAGCGACGGTCGCAGCGGCCCGGGCCACGGTGGCGGGTCGTCGGGAAATGGTCGGCAAAACAAACTCCTCAGTGGCGCGCAAAAATGCCGGACACCGCAGAACCTTAATTGCGATTCGCGGTTCCGGGCAGCTCCTGAAAGAGCGACAGCCGTTGTGTGCGCCCGTGCCGACGAACGGAACAATGCGCGTCACCGGCGGGCGGGCACCGTACCCCGGACGGTCTAATCCTCTTGAGTGATCTTGGGAGTCGCCGGTTGGCCGGGGCAACGACCCACGCCGATCTGTGGCAGGGTGCGCCGCAACCCATCGCCCCGGTGGCACGTGTAGTGCCCGTGACAGCGCAGGCAACCACCCTGGGCGCCAGATCCCGACCGGAGACGCCAGCAGCCGTGCCCGACGACCCGCCGACCTTCGACGAGGTGTACGCCGTGCACTTCGGAGATCTGACTGTCCAGCTCTACGCCTATTTCGGGGACCGCCAGGAGGCCCAGGACGTCGTCCAGGAGGCCTTCTGCCGGGCCTACAGCCGGTGGAAGACGGTGAGCCGGTACGACGACCCGGTGGCCTGGATCCGGCGGGTGGCCTGGAATCTGGCCGTCAGCCGCTGGCGGCGTTCCCGTACGGCGCTGAACTTCCTGCGCAAGCAGCGGCGCGACGAGGCTCAGCTGGAAGGGCCCGGTCCGGACCGGGTGGCGCTGGTCGCCGCCCTGGCCACGTTGCCGGCCACCCATCGGCGGGCCGTGGTGCTGCGGCACCTCGCCGATCTGAGCGTCGCCGAGATCGCCGACCGGGAGGGCGTCGCCGAGGGCACGGTCAAGTCCTGGCTGCACCGGGGCCGGGCTGCACTCGCCGTCCAGCTCGGCGCCGACTCCGCGGAGGTGCACGGTGGCTGAGGAGTTCGAGGACCTCTTCGCGGAGTTCCGCGCCGACACCGTGTGGCAGGTGCGGCCGCCCGGGGCTGATCGCGTACGCCGTACCGTGCGACGCCGCCGCACCGCCACCGCGGCCTTCGCCGGTGTCCTGCTTCTGGCGCTGAGCGGCACCGTGGCCCTGCTCGGTTTCCCGTCCCGGCCCACCACCCCCGCCAACCGTGACTCGCTGACGCAGGCCGAGCTGGACCGCCTCACCGGCGTGGCGGACCGGGCGGTGACGGCCGGCAATCCCGGGGCCGCCGTGTTCTCCCGCCGGGGACCGGTCGCCGGCATCATGTCCGCGACCCAGCAGATCTATCTGGGCGAGATCGATCTGCAGATCGCCTGCGCGGGCACCGGTTCGGTGACCCTGCTGGTACGGGGCAGGCCCGGCAGCGAAAGCGGTTCGACCGTACCGGTGGAGGTGGCCCGGATCACCGCCCGGTGCTCGGCCGCTCCGGTGCCCGCGGGCACCACCTTCGTGCTGGGCCAGTTCCTCGACATCACTGTCGAGCTGGTGGACGCCGAGAGTGCGCGCGGGCGGGCGGGCTTCGCCTACCGGGCGACCAGCGACACCGGCAGGCCCGCGGCCCGGAGCGAGGCGAACAATCCGAGCGGCGTCCTGCCCCGGGACCCCCTGCCGCCGGGCTCGGGTGGGGGCGGCGGTGGCGAGGTGGGTGACCGGCGCCTCCATGTCGGCTGGGAGCCGCTGAACGGCGACTTCCGGCTGGCCGTGGCCTGCGCCGGCACCGGCACGTTGCGGATCCGGCTCCGGCAGGCCCGCAGCGCCGCCGATCCGGAGGGCACGGTGCTCGCGACGAAGACCTGGACGGCGCCGTGCCAGTATCCGCCGCGGCGGCAGGACCTCGTTGTCGGTGTCATCCGCAACCGGCAGGTCGATCTGTCGCTGAGCTACGAGAGCCCGTCACCGGCGCCCGGGGACGCCGCCTACCAGTTCTTGCCGCGCTGATCAGAGACCGGGGAGGCGGCCGTTGCGGAACAGGTCGACGAAGTCCTGGTGGTCCTCGCGGGCCTGGTCGCCGTACTGGTGGGCGAAGTTGACCAGCAGCGTGAGGAAACTCGCCTCGTCCTTGTCGACCGCGGCCACGATGGCCTCCTCGGTGGAGAAGTCGACCAGGTCGTGGCTGGACTCGTCGTCGGCCACCGAGTGCATCCGGGCCACCGCGCGGCCCAGGTCGGCGACGACACCGCTGAGCTCCTCGGACTCGTTCACGTCGGCCCAGTCCAGGTCGGCCGCGTACGGCGACACCTCGGCGACGAGCTGGCCGACGCCGTTGAGCTCGGTGTAGCCCAGCCACGGGTCGGCGTGCGCCTGCAGGGCCCGCTGCGACTCGGCCGTGCGGTGTCCCTGGTGCCGGAAGTAGGACCGGACCCGCTCGTCGTCGATCCACCGGGCGACGGCCGGCACCTGGGCCTGCTTCATGTAGATGATGACGTCGTTCTCCAGCGCCTGGGTGTGCCCCTCCAGCAGCAGGTTGTACGACGGCAGGCCGGCCGAGCCGATGCCCACGCCCTTGCGCAGCTTGATGTCCTTGATCCCGGTGGAGATGCCGTGACCGTGCGAGGGCAGCGTGTCCAGGTATTCGGAGAAGGCGGCCCGGACGGTGGCGGCGGTCGGCTCGTCCACGTCGTAGACGCCGTCGCCGAGGGAGAAGCGCCGCTCGTAGTCGTCGATCGTGGTCTGGCCGGCGAGCAGGTCGACCCGGGTGTTGAGCCGGGCCTCCTGGAGCACCCGGCGCAGCACCCCGTCGGCGTTGTCCAGGGTGATCGAGCCGATCGCGTCGTCACCACCGGTGGCGATCGCCCGCAGTTCGGTCAGGTAGCCCCGGGCGAACGTGCCGACCAGCTCGCTGATCACCTGGTCGGACAGGGCCTTGCTGTAGCCGATCAGGGCCACGCTGGCACAGAACCGCTTGAGGTCCCAGATGAACGGGCCGACGTACGCCTCGTCGAAGTCATTGACGTTGAAAACGAGCTGGCCGGACGAGTTCATGTAGGTGCCGAAGTTCTCCGCGTGCAGGTCGCCGTGGATCCACACCCGGCTGGTCCGCTCGTCGAGGAAGGCGTCGTCGCGGTACGCACCGGTCTGGTCGGCGTAGAACAGCGAGGCGCTGCCCCGGTAGAACGCGAACGGTGACGCGGCCATCTTCCGGAACTTGCGCCGGAAGGCAGCCGGGTCCAGCGCCATCAGGTCGCCGAACTCCCTGGTCAATACGTCGATGATGAAGTCCGCCCGGGACTGCTCGCTCATGATGGGCAGACTAGCTGTATCCCACCATCAAACGGGGCGCTTGACCGACGGTGCCGTCAGCGAACCGGCGTCGCGGGGTCGCGCCGGGGGCGGCCCCGGGACCAGCGGGTCGGGCCGTGACACCCCGCCGGGACCGGACTGCTCGGCGGCGATCTGCTCCTGCAGGCGCAGGATGCCGTGCAGCAGCGCCTCCGGCCGTGGCGGGCAGCCGGGCACGTAGACGTCGACGGGGATGAGCTGGTCGACGCCCTTGGTCACCGAGTACGAGTCCCAGTACGGCCCGCCGCAGTTCGAGCAGGAGCCGAACGAGATCACGTACTTGGGCTCGGGCATCTGGTCGTACAGGCGGCGGATCGCGGGGGCCATCTTGTCGGTGACCGTGCCGGAGACCACCATCAGGTCGGCCTGGCGCGGGCCGTGCGCGAACGGGATCACGCCGAGCCGCATGAAGTCGTGCCGGCCCATGCTGGTCGCGATGAACTCGATCGCGCAGCAGGCCAGGCCGAAGTTGAAGACCCACAGCGAGTAGCGGCGACCCCAGTTCAGCACGAACTTGATGGGATCCCCGAGGACTCCTGGCAAGGCGGACACAGTCGTCAACCTACCCCTCACCACGCGGGACGCTGGAGCTGGCTCAGGAAGCCGGCCAGCAGAGCCTCACGCAGGGCGGGCGGGGCCACGTTGAGCAGCGAGTTGACCGCGGCCATGCTCTTGCCGATGTCCCCGCCCAGCCCGAGGCCGGCCGCCAGCCCCTCGATCAGCTCCGGCGTCACCATCTGCGGGGTCAGCGCGCCGGCGGCCTCGAGCAACGCGGGCGGCAGCTCGACCGGGCCGCGGGCGCGGGTCGCG
>NZ_JBEZGQ010000517.1:0-5983 GCF_040650095.1 Actinoplanes sp. NPDC048791
GCCCGGCCCGCAGCACCTTCGCGAAACCCGGCGCGTCGAGCGCGTCGGCGCCCCCGGCCGCGGCGGCCATCCGCAGGAACGCCGTGCCGTACAGCGGGCCGCTGGCGCCGCCGACCTTGCTGACCAGGGTCATCCCCGTACGCTTGAGCACGTCGGCCGGGGTGGTGGGCGCTTCGCCGGCGAGCACCGCCAGGACCGCGGTCATCCCGCGGTCCATGTTGACGCCGTGGTCGGCGTCGCCGATCGCGGAATCCAGCTCGGTCAGCCGCTCCTTCTCGGCCGCGACGAGCCGGCCGAACTCCCGCACCCAGTTCGTCAGCGCCACGGTGTCCACGGTGCCGTCCATCGGGTCAGGTCCCCCACTGCAGGGCCGGGGTCCGCACCGGCGCGTCCCACAGCCGCAGGATCTCGTCGTCGGCCTTGAGCAGGGTGACCGAGCAGCCGGCCATGTCGAGGCTGGTGATGTACGGGCCGACCAGCGAGCGCGCGACGGAGACCCCCGCCTTGGCGAGGATCGCCGCCACCTCGTGGTACATGACGTACAGCTCGATGAGTGGGGTGGCGCCCATGCCGTTGACGAAGGCGATCACGCCGTCCCGGCCGGTGAAGTCCAGGTCGCCGAGGATCGGGCTGACGAGCATCTCCGCGATCTCGGCGGCCGGCGCCAGCGGCACGCGGCGGCGTCCCGGCTCGCCGTGGATGCCGATGCCGACCTCCATCTGGCCGTCCGGCAGGTCGAACGTGGGTTTGCCGGCGGTCGGGACCGTGCACGAGGAGAGCGCCACGCCCATGCTGCGGCCGTTCGCGTTGACCTTGCGGGCGATGTCGGCCACCTGGGCCAGCGGCCGGCGCTGCGCGGCGGCGGCACCGGCGATCTTCTCCACCAGCACGGTCACCCCGACCCCGCGGCGCCCGGCGGTGTAGAGGCTGTCCTGCACCGCCACGTCGTCGTCGGTCACGACGGCCTCGACGGTGACGCCGGTCTCCGCCGCGGCGAGCTCGGCCGCCATCTCGAAGTTCATCACGTCGCCGGTGTAGTTCTTGACGATGTGCAGCACCCCGGCACCGCCGTCGACGGCCTTCGTGGCCGCCATGATCTGATCGGGCACCGGGGAGGTGAAGATCTCGCCGGCGCAGGCCGCGTCCAGCATGCCCGGACCGACGAAGCCGGCGTGCAACGGTTCGTGACCCGAGCCGCCCCCGGAGACCAGCCCGACCTTGCCCTCGACCGGGGCGTCGCCGCGGCGGACGATGCGGTTCTCATGATCGACGTGAAGCTCGGGATGGGCGTCGGCGATGCCGCGGAGCGCGTCCGCGACCACCTTCGCCGGGTCGTTGATCAGCTGGTTCATCGATGACTCCTCGCCGCTCAGTGCCGGAGGGACGACCTGCTACCCCACAAATTACGCCCGGATCCCCGAAAGGGAACCGTCTCGCGGTGCGGCATTGCCGGCCCGGCTGGGCAACGCGATCCTGGGCGGCGCCGGTCGCGCCGGGCAAGCTGACGATCGCGTTCCGGCACAGCGCGCGGCACACCGGGCCGTGGCGCACCCCGTCGGGTGAAATGCCCCCGACCGGGCGCACGGTCAGCGGCCTGGGCATCGACGTCCTCACATTTCCTCCGTTCCCCCTCGCGGACCCGGTTGCCGGACGGTGAGGTAGCCGCACCGGCGAAGGGCGGCTGGCTCGGTGGTCCGCGCCGGTGCCATCGGAAAGCATCGAGTTCGCACGACGGTGCTGCTGAGGAGGCGGACGATGAAACGGCATGGATCGACGGGGCTGCAGCTGACAAGTTCGGCGCTGGTGTGCGCTCTGCTGATCGGGGTCGGCGCCCCGGCGACCGCGTCGGCGCGGCACCACTTCCGGCCGGGGTCCGCCGGGGTGGGTGACCCGTGGTACCCGATGGAAGGCAACGGTGGATACGACGTGGAGCACTACGCGCTCGATCTCACCTACGACCCGGCGAGCGGACGGCTGGACGGGGTCGCCCGGATCACGGCCGTGGCGACGCAGGACCTGTCCCGCTTCGACCTGGACCTGCAGCAGCTGACCGTTGCCCGGGTGTCGGTCGGGGGCCGGGCCGCGGCGTTCCGCCGGGACGGTCAGGAGCTGGTGGTCACGCCGCGGCGGGGGTTGCCGGCGTCGTCGCGGTTCGGGGTGGAGGTCGCCTACGGGGGTGTCCCGCAGCCGTTGGGCGGAGACACGCCGTACGGGTTCGTGCGTACGGACGACGGGATGGTGACCTTGAGCGTGCAGGACGGCGCGTCGACCTGGTTCCCGTGCAACGACCATCCGTCGGACAAGGCGCGGTTCACCTTCACGGTGCGCGTACCCCGGGGTCTGGACGTGGTGGCGAACGGACGTCGCGTGGGGCGCAGCTCCCACGGCTCGTGGACGACCCACGTCTGGTCGGAGCGCGCGCCCATGGCGACCTATCTGGCCACCGTCGACGTCGGGCGGTGGCAGGTTCGCAGCGGCGCGACGCCCGGCGGGATCCCCGAGTACGTCGCGGTCGATCCCGCGCTCACCAGGCCGGATCTGATGTCGCATTTCTGGCGTACGACGGCCGCGGTCACCGACCGATGGGCGAGGAGCTTCGGTCCATACCCGTTCGACTCGACCGGCGCGATCGTCGTGTGGGCGAGTCACGACGGTGTGCAGATCCCGTTCTCCGCGGAGACCCAGACCCGTCCCGTGTACTCGGCGGCGGACAGCGACACGATCGTCGCCCATGAGCTCGCCCACCAGTGGTTCGGCGACAGCGTCGGCTTCGCCCGGTGGAACGAGGTGTGGCTCAGCGAGGGCTTCGCCATGTTCGCGACCTGGTACTGGGACGAGCTGAACGGCAGGGCGAGCGCCCACGACCGGGCGCGGCAGATATACCAGGACCACCCCGAAGGCGATCCCTTCTGGAGCGTGCCCCTCACCGGCCCGGCGCAGCCGACCGATGAGGCCGGCGAACGGATCTACTTCGGTGGCGCAATGGTGCTGCAGATGCTGCGCGAGGAGCTGGGCGACGCGACATTCTTCGCCGTCCTGCGGGCCTGGACGCAGACGTACCGGCACCGCACCGCGACCACGGCCGACTTCACCGCCACGGCAAGCCGCGTGTCGGGCCGCAACCTGGGTGGCTTCTTCAGGACCTGGCTGTACTCCCCGGCGCGCCCGGCACTGCCGTGACGGACGGTTCGGCTGGAATCTGCCGACGGCTACCAGGACCCGGCGTCTTCCCGGCAGATCGATTACCGTGGATAAGTGGACGCCAAGACAGCGATCTCCCTGATCTCCATCGCCATCTCCGTCGGCTCCCTGATCGTCTCCGGGACGCTCGCGCTCCGGCAGACCCGAACCACCATGGACGGTTACGCCCTGCCAGTCGTGCTCCAGGTCTTCAGCCGGTTCCGGACCCAGGAGTTCTTCGACGCTCAACAGTTCATCTTCGACGAGCTTCCGCGGCAACCGGTCCGGCCGTACACGGACCTGTCGTTGGAGGCCCGGTCCCAGTTGCGCATGGTCGGCGGCCTCTACGACGACCTCGGCAAGCTGGTCGCCCACGGCATCGTCAAGGAGGAGCTGATCATCGGCTCCAACGGCCCTCAGGCCCGACGCATCTGGGAGGCGATCGAGCCCTTCGTGCGCGCCGAACGCGACAAACGCAACAGCAACCTGTGGATCTACCTGGAGGACCTGGCGTACCGAACCACCCGGAAACCGCCGGCCGTCATCCACGAGAAGCTCAAACTGCACCGGTACGCCGGACCGGGGCACACCTCCCTTCCGGCACCCCCCGAGTCCCCCGCGACGCCACGACCTCGAACGGAGCAGCCGAACTAGCGGACGGGACGAGGGGCGAGGGCGCCTGACATTTCCGGCCGCGCCGTAGTCCGGGCGCTGCTGAGCTGACCGACCGGGCTCAGGGCCGCGACAGCGCCGCGATCCGGCTCGCCACGTAACCTCGCAGCTCCTCCTCCAGGGCCCGCATCCGGGCCAGCGCCGCGCTGTCGTAGTAGAGCTCGGCCTGCGACCAGGCCGACCAGGACCGGTCGCCGCGCGAGGAGTTGGCCAGGGAGTCGACGGCGCGCAGGTTCTTCACGTCGTTGACGATCTCCAGCTGCCGCTCGGGCCGCAGTTCGGTGAAGCCCTTCATCCCCACGATCTCGTTCAGCGGCACGATGTGGTCGACAGCCAGCTTCCCGCTCTTCGGCGCCAGACCGGTCGCGGCGTCGCGGCCGTACGCCTCACCGAGCACCCGGCTGCGGGCCGCCCCGCTGGGCGACGCCGCGCGCATGACCGCGTGGACCGGCCGGCCCTCGCGGTAGAGCTGCTGGACCAACCGGAGCTGCTCGTCGAGCCCGGCCTCGATCTCCCGGCCCAGCTGCTTGGGCATCACCGCGAGCTCACGCAGCGTCAGCTTGGCGGGATCGTCCACGATCTCCGCGAGCCGCGCCCGCTCCGCGGCGTCCAGCAACGACAGGTCCATCTTGCCGGCCTGCTTCATCCGGGCGTGCACCGCCCGCAGGAACTCGGCCTCGTCCCGAATGACGGTGAGCTTGTCCTGCCGCGCCTCGAGCCTGCCCTGGGTGAAGGACTTGGGCGACCGGGCCGCCGCGGCCACGTCGGCGCCGAGGTCCAGCCCGCAGACGGTCGTGCTGAACCGGCACCAGGTGCCCCGCTCGTGCAGCCGGAAGATGTGCTTCTGGCCGCCGCTTTCCACCACGACCTCGGTGAGGTAGCCCTCCCGGCGCAGCGCCCTGTCGGTGACCTTGCGGGCGGTCCCGGCGTCGAGGGCCTGCCGGACCAGAGGCTTCTCGGCCTGGGCGAGCTCGCGGCGAATCGCCGGCAGGGACTTCTCGGCGATGTGCTCGATCTTGGCGCCGAGCTTCCCGGCGCCGGCCGCGGCCCGCCCGGCGCCGCCGCCGAACAGCCCGTGGAAGATGCGGTCGATCAGCACCTGGGTGCCGGCGCTGCCCAGGGTCTCCATCAGGTCGCGGCCCTTGCGGCCCTCGGCGTCCGCCTGCATCTCGGTGGCCAGCTCGTCCAGGGCGATGCCGGCGATCACCAGGGCGATGCTGCCGGAGAAGCCGAGCGCGAAGGCGCCGACCTTGAGCAGCAGCGGCGTGGCCTCCAGGATCCACTTGGTCTTGTCCTGGACCTGCTCGACCACCGCGGTGACGAACGGGTCGTGGCCGCGGATGAAGTCGCCCTGCGAGATCTGGTACATCCACAGCGGCCGGTCCGGCAGGTGGAACCAGATCTGGCCGGCGCCGATGTCGGTGATCTGGAAGACGCCGATCCGCTGCCCGGGCACCGCGACGGCGTCCCAGCGCCCCAGCGGAGCGGACTGCCCGTGGTGTGTGGTGAGCACGGCGCGCAGCCGTTCCGGCTCGAGGACCGGCGCGGCCAGCTTGGGCGTCATCCCGACCGCGGTCAGCAGCTCCGTCTGGTACCAGGAGGTCAGGCCGTCCCGGACGCCCGGCCGGATGTCGGGCCACCGGCGGCGGATCGTCTCCGCGCCGCCGGTCCGCGCCGCCTCGGAGCCCTCGAACTCGTGGGTGGACGTGATGCGCTTGATCAGCCCGGTGCCGTAGTCATCGACGAGCCGGTCGGTGGCGCCCGGCTGGAGCTGCACCTCCCGCACTGTGCCGCCGGTGTGCAGGGCCTTTTCCGACTCGCCGCCCCAGGTCACCAGCCGGGGCTCGGTGGCATCGCGGTCGACGAGGTGCGGGGGCATGGGCGCCGTCGGGCGGTCACGGTGACACCGGGGGCACTCGGTGGGCAGCGAGGCGTCCAGGAACATCCGGTTGGTGAACCGGAGCTGGTCGGCCGCGGGCTTGCCGAGGTCGAACAGGCTCGGCCCCGGCTGCCGCTGCACGGCCGCGGCCGCTTTCTCCTCGGGGGGACAGTCGCAGGGGACCGGGCCGCATCGCTGGGCGACCGCTGCTGACCGGCCACGCAGCAGGCTCACCACCGCGGCGTTGCCGGC
>NZ_JBEZGQ010000518.1:0-5977 GCF_040650095.1 Actinoplanes sp. NPDC048791
CGGCAACCGGGCCCGGTTGCCGCCGCGTGCCGGTGATGACCGCAGCTACTGCGCGACCTTGAACAGATCGTTGAGCTGGTTGTTGAGCTCGGTCAGGGAGCTGACCGGCTTGCTGCCGAGATACACCGCGTCGAGGCGCGGTTGCAGCAGGGCGGTGATGTCCGCGGCGTTGGTGGTCACCGGGAACAGGAACGTCGTCTTGTCCTCAACCTGATCCGTGAACGCCGTGACGTCGAGCTTGCGTTCGTTCTTGTTGTAGGCGACGGCGAGCTCGGTGGCTTCCGGCCGGGCCGGGAACACCACGCCGGATTCGCCGATGAGGTTCTGGCACTGCTCGCCGGACATGAACTTCACCCACTTGGCCGCGTTCTCCGGTTGCTTCGACAGCGTGGTGACCGAGTCCGCGAGACCGTTGAACATCGAGGCGCGTTTGCCCGTCGGGCCGATCGGGGTCGGGGCGACACCGATCTCGAGCTTCTGGCCGGCCGCGTCGGTGAGCTTGGTGAAGGTCGAGATCATCCAGGAGCCGCTGATGCCCAGGGCGGCGATTCCGGACTGGAGCTGCTTGTCCGTGTTGATGGGGTTGCTTCCGCCGATCTCGGCGTAGGTCGGCATGAAGCCCTTGTCGGCCAGCCCGAAGTACCACCGCAGGGTGTCCTGGAACGCCGGCTGGTCGAGGTTGAAGCGGGTGCCCCAGGGGTTGGTGTCGGTGACCTGCCAGCCGGCGCTGGCGGTGAACGCCGACCACTGGGTCTGTCCCCAGCCGCTGCCGCCGGCTCCCTCGGAGGCCAGCCCGTGGGTCTTGACGTTGTTCTTGTCGAAGCCGGGCTCGTCGCCGCGCACCCCCTTGGCGTCGATGGTCAGGTGGGCGATGAGTTTCTCGAAGGTGCCGCCGTCCTGCGGATTCCAGGACAGGTCCTGCAATAGGGCCGGGTCCACGCCGGCGGCGTCCAGGGCCGCCTTGTCGTAGAACACCGCGACCGTGTCCCAGTCCTTCGGGGCGCCGTACCGTTTGCCGTCCTTGCCCTTCCACAGCTCGGCCAGGCCCGGCTGGTAGTCGCTGTCCTGGAGGTCGCTGGTCGGCGCGAGGTCGTCCAGCGGCCGCAGCACCTCCAGGTCGACGTACTGGGCGAACTTCGCCAGGTGGTCGGTGAAGACATCCGGTGCGGCGTCGGCGATGAAGCCGGCGGTCAGCTTCGACCAGTACGAGTCCCAGCCGTACTGCGAGATGTTGATGCGCAGGCCCGGATTCTGTTGCTGGAACGCGTCGGCGCACTTCTGGTAGCCGGGTTGCTGGGCGGAGTCCCACAGCCAGTACTCGATGGTGCCCGTGGTGCCGCCGCTGCCGGCACCTCCGCAGGCGGTCAGCAGGGTCAGGGTGAGGGCGGCCGCGGTGGCCCGGTAGCTACGTGACATCACTTGATCCCGCTGAAGCCGATGGAGTTGACGATCCGTTTGGCGAAGACCATGAAGAGCAGCAGCATCGGCAGCGCGGCGACCAGGGTGGCGGCCATCAGGCCCGCCCAGTCCGGCCCGGTCTGCGGGGTCTGCGACTTGAACACGCCGAGCGCCACGGTGAGCACCCGGGACTTGTCGGTGTAACTGACCATCAGCGCCCAGAAGTACTCGTTCCAGACGGAGATGTAGGTGAGGATGGCCAGCGTCGCGATGGGTGCGGTGGACATCGGCAGGATGAGCCGGAAGAACACCCGAACCTTGGACGCGCCGTCGATCAGCGCCGCCTCCTCCACCTCCTTGGAGATGCCGAGGAAGAACTGGCGCAGGAAGAACACCGCGAACGGGGTCATCAGCATGCTCGGCAGGGCGATGCCGAGCAGCGTGTCGACCAGGCCGAGCTGCTTGATGAGGACGAAGTTCGGCAGCAGGGTGAAGATGGTGGGGATCATCAGGCCGCCGAGGAAGAAGCCGAACCACTTCTCCCGGTTCTTCCATTCCAGGCGGGCGAAGGCGTACGCGGCCATCGCGGAGAAGAAGACCTGCCCGACAGTGACCAGTGTGGACACCACCACCGAGTTGAACAGGTAGCGCCAGAAGTTGATGGGCTGCCCGGCGCCGCCGGCGTCGATCGCCTCCTGACCGCTCTGCAGGCCGAAGACGCGGGCGAAGCCATCCCACGACGGCTGCACCGGCAGCAGGCTCTCACTGCCGGCGTAGAGGGCGTTGTTGCTGGACAACGCGGTGCGCAGCATCCAGTAGAACGGGAACAGGCTGACCGTGATGACCACGATCATGAAGGTCCAGGCGAGGGCGCGGCCGACGCTGAACCGCTTCGGCTCCGGAGGCTCGACGGTGGGGGAGACAGGTGCCGGTCCGATGGTGGTGGCCGGGGGAGCGGTGTCGAGGGTCATGCTCGCTCCTCAGTTCAGGTCGGAGGTGTCGGCCCGGGTGACCCGGTACTGGATGAAGGTGATGATCACGAGCACCAGCAGCAGTGCGACCGACATGGCGGAGGCGTACCCGAACTGGAAGCGCCCGAAGGCGACGTCGTAGATGTAGTACTGCAGCACCCGTGACGAGTCGACCGGTCCGCCGCGGGTGGCGATCGCGACGGTGTCGAACACCTGGAACGACCCGACCACCGTGATGATCAGGACCAGCGCCAGCACCGGGCGCAGCAGCGGGACCGTGATGCTGCGGAACATGCGGGGCTCGCTCGCGCCGTCCATCCGGCCCGCCTCGTACATCGTCTCCGGGATGGTCTGCAGGCCCGCGAAGATCAGCAGGGCGGTGTAGCCGACGTGCCGCCACACGTTGATCAGCGCGATGGTGGGGATGACCAGGGCATCGGAGGACAGGAACGCGACCCGGTCCAGCCCGATCGCGGCGATGAGCGTGTTACCGATGCCCAGCTGGTAGTCGAGGATCCAGAGGAAGACCAGTGCGGCCACCACGTTGGAGACCAGGTACGGCGTCAGCACGATGCCCCGCAGCCAGGTCCGCCGGGTGAGCCGCTGCATCATCACGGCGATGACCAGGGCCACCGCCGTCTGCAGGGCGATGTTGATGACGACGTAGTAGATCGTCACCCGCATCGAGTTCCAGAACACCGGGTCCTGGGCCATCCGGACGTAGTTGTCGAGGCCGTTGAACTCCGGCGGGGTGAGCAGGTTGAACTTGGTGAAGCTCAGGTAGATGCCGCGCAGGGTGGGCCAGACCATGAAGACCAGGAAGCCGATCAGCGCGGGCAGGATGAACATGAGCGCCAGGCGGGTGTCGTCCCGTTTCTTGGCGCGCGGGGTGCCGGTCCGGTCCGGCCGGGTGGTGGTGCTGAGGGCCATCGGATCCTCCTTCGCCCGTCGTCGCGGGGAATACCGCGGCAGGGGCTACTCGGCCGGATTTACTTTCAGCCAGGTTGAAAATAAGGCCGCGAGTTCGAAGTGACAAGGGTCACTATTTACGCTTGATGCATGGCACCCCTCTCCACCGCCGAGCTGGCGGTGACCCGGCACCTGCTCGTGCACGGGCCGACGACCCGCGCCGCCCTCGGTGACCGGCTCCAGCTGTCGTACGCGTCGATGTCCCGCCTGGCCCGCGCGCTGACCGACGGCGGCCTGATCACCCAGGACGTCGAGCCGGAGTTCACGGTCGGGCGTCCGCGCCAGATCCTGTCCGCGGTGCCCGGCGCCCGGCACGTCGTGGGCTGCAAGCTCACCGCCGACCGGGCCTACGGCGTCGTGTGCGACATGTTCGGCGAGGTCCGCTGGGCGGCGAAGGCGGCCCTGCCGCGCCGGCGCAGTGACGGTACGGTGCCCGTCGCGGCAACCGTGAAGACCGTGGCGCGGCTGGCGCAGAGGCTGGCCCGCCGCGTCCCGTCGGTGGACGGCATCGCCGTGTCGCTGGGCGGCGTCGTCGTGAACCGGTCCATCGTCCGGGAGGGCACCTTCCTCGGCTGGCGCGACACCGACCTGGCCACCCCGCTGCGGGCGGAGACCGGCCTGCCGGTGGTCGTCACCAACGACGTCACCGCGCTGGCCCGCGAGGAGCTCTGGTTCGGGGCCGGCCGCACCCACTCCACCTTCGGCCTGATCACCGTCGGCGCCGGCCTCGGCTTCGGCGTCGTCCGCGAGGGCGTCGTCGTGGAGGAGCTGATCGACAACGGTCACCTGCTCGCCCACGCGCCCCTCACCGGCCGCGGCCCCCGATGTTCGCTCGGGCACGCCGGCTGCGTGGCCGCCTACCTCAACCGCGAGGACCTAGAACGCCATGCCTCGGTCGCGGCCGGCCGGCCGGTGACCTTCGACGAGCTGGTCCAGGCGCGTGCCGCCGGCGACCGTACCGCCACCAGACTGCTCACCGGCTCCGCCCGGGCCCTCGGCCACCTGGCCGCCACCTTCGCCGGGGCGCTGCAGACCACCCGGATCGTGCTCGCCGGGGAGGACGTGGCCGAGATCGCCGCGTCCCCCGCCCTAGCCGACGTGGTCGCCGACCGGCTCCGCCCCGGCGCCGACGAGACCCAGCGCTGCGCCCTCGACATCACCACCGCCACGCTGACCTTCAACGACTGGGCCCGCGGCGCCGCCGTCGCGGGTGTCCAGCACGTCCTGGGCGCTCTCTGACGGAGGCCATCACGCGGACGGCACCCGGGTCCGGCGCGGCCTGGCCGCGAGGAGCTGCTCACGCAGGATGTCGGCGTGACCGCAATGCTGGGCGAGCTCCCGCAGCACCTGTACGTACAGCGCCCACATCGACCGCACTTTCCGGCCGCTCACCACATGCTCGAGGCCGAGTCCCCGCACAGCCGCCCGGGACTCCTCACACGCGGTGCGGTGCGCGGCCTGGACGGATTCGATGGTGTCCCCGGGCCGGAGGATGAACGAGTGGCCCGGGGTGGCGGCCACCCCGAGCTCCTTGAGCGATCGGCCGGTCAGGACGTGCCCGAAATAGAACCTCTCGACGTACGTCAGGTGCTTGACCAGCCCGAGCAACGTCGTCCGGGACGGGACCAGGGAAGCGCGGGCCTCGTCCTCGCTCATGCCCTTCAGGCTGTCGTGCGCGGACCAGCGGTGCTGATCGAGCAGCTCATCGAGGCGGACCCGCAGATCGCGGGTCCAGGGCGGTTGACCCATGGCAGCTCCTCCTCGGTTCAGGCGATGGAGTCGAGCATCCGCACCACGGGCACCAAGGTGCAAAGCCCGTTGCCAAATGGCAAGCTGCGATGATGGACGAGGTGGAGCAGGACGTGCTGGCGGGCGTGGCGGGGCGGCTCCGGGAGGTCCGCCGGGCCCGAGGGGCCAAGCTGATCGACGTGGCGCAGGAGACCGGCCTGACCCCGAGCACCCTGTCCCGGCTCGAGACCGGCAAGCGGCGCCCCACGCTGGAGCAGCTGCTGCCGCTGGCCCGCGCGTACGGCACAACGCTGGACGAGCTGGTGGGCGCCAAAGACACCGGCGATCCACGCATCCACCTGCGCCCGGTGACGTACCGCGGCATGACGTTCGTGCCGCTGACCCGGCGGGCGGGCGGCATCCAGGCGTTCAAGGTGATCTACCCGCCGGCGTCCGTCTGGGGCGAGCCGGTCCCGCGCACCCACGAGGGCTACGAGTGGCTGTACGTCATGAACGGGCACGTCACCCTGCTGCTCGGCAACCGGCGGCTGCGGCTGGGGCCGGGGGAGGCGGCCGAGTTCGACACCGGAATACCGCACTGGATCGGCAGCGCCGACGAGAGCCCGGCCGAGCTGCTCACCCTGATCGGCATCCAGGGCGAACGCGTGCATCTCGCCACGTCGACGTAGTGAGCCCGAGGCGCCGGCTCACAGCGACAGCAGCAAGCGGGGCCCGGGCGCCGGCTCACGGCGACAGCAGCAGGGGAGTCCGGGCACCGGGCTCAGAGCGACAGCAGGAGCAGGGGAGCGGCGGCTGCCCACGCCTGCGGCGAGCATGAATGCGGGTACGGCACCGGTCCGCGCCCCCGCTCGCGGGCCAGCCCGGTCATGACCTCGGGCAGCCGGCCGTCG
>NZ_JBEZGQ010000519.1:0-5971 GCF_040650095.1 Actinoplanes sp. NPDC048791
CGGGCGGGGCGCTTTGCTTGGCGGGCGTGTCCGTTGCGGCCTCGATGCGGGGCTGGGCCGGCTTCGCGGCGGCTTGCGCTCTGCTGCGGCTGGGCGGCTGGTTGCCGGTGCTCGGGCGCGGCGAGCTCTCCCCCGCCGGCGGGGCTGGGGTGGGGGCGGGAGCCGACTTCGCCGGGCGTTGCGGGGCCGTTGCCTTGCGCGGTGTGGACTTCGCTGGATTCCGTTGCGGGCGGGGCGACGGTGTTGCTTCTGGTGCGTCTGTGCCCGTACCGGAAGAGGTTTTGTCGGCAGCCGGTGGCCGGAAGGTCACCGCCGGGGGTGCCTTCGCCGGTTTGGTCTGGGGAGTTGGCTGGTCAGGCGTGCTGAACGCGGGGTTGGACGTCCGCGGACGGCGCTGCTTCGGCTCGTTCTCCTCCATGCCGAGGCAGCCTAGTCGCGTGGCGGTCATTTCACCTGTTGGAAGACGGTGCGGTCCGTCGATTTCTCCGGATTTCGATGATCGGCGTGGCCTAGGGGCAACCTCTTTGCCGGGCCCCCGGGCGGTCCGGTATCCTCAACCGTCGGTGGCCTGCGAGCCACCGGAGGAGACTTCGCCTAGTCCGGTCTATGGCGCCGCACTGCTAATGCGGTTGGGGTTTTATAGCCCCTCCCGGGTTCGAATCCCGGAGTCTCCGCCACGCACGCGAAAGGGCCGTGAGCTTTGCGCTCACGGCCCTTTCGCATAGGCCGGATCAGCCGGCGCCCTGCTTGGCGGCCTTGGTCACGTGTACGCCGGCACCGAAGTCGACCATCTGCTCGTGGCTCAGCCCGAGGTCCGCCCAGAACTGGATCTGCAGATAGACGCCCGACGGCTGCTCGACCCACAGGGTCCGGCCGCTGTCGTTGTCGGCGGACTTGGCCAGCACGCCGTCCCGGTCGCCGACCTGGACCTCGGTGCCCGCCGGCGGGCCGCCCTGGTCGCGGCTCTGCAGCATGACGGCGATCTTGCCTTCGAAGCTGCGCGGGTCGTACAGCGGATCCTGGGACGGGTCGACTCCCGGCTTGCCCTTGATGCGGCTCGGCGCCAGCACGATGCTGCTGTCGTCGTCCGCCTGCACGAACCAGCCGTCCGGCACCTTGTCGAGGACAAAACCCTTGGGCTGCTTGCCCTTGTAGGACACGAGCTGGGTGGTCGAGACGGTGGTGCTGCTGTCCGTCGCGCCCGGCCCCGGAACGCCGCCGCCGAGTCCGGTGGTGAAGACGAAGGCCGCGACGACGGCGGCCGCGGCGAAGGCGGAACCCCCGAGCGTCTGAGCGGTACGGCGGCGGCGCAGCGCCCGGCGGCCCCGGGCCAGGTCGGCGTCCGCGTCGGCCGCGGTGGGGGCGACCGCCGGACCGGCGATCGAGGCGAGCTGATCACGCAGGTCCATCACGAGGTCACTCCTTGGCGAAGAAAGGTGCGATTCTGCTCACTGGGTCTCGCTTGGAGAGCGGCCCGGAGGCGGTCCAGCGCGCGGGCGGTCTGGCTCTTCACGGTCCCCTGCGTGCACCCGAGCGCATAGGCGGTCTCGGCGACATCAAGGTCGTAGAAGTAGCGGAACACAACGGCGGCGCGCATCCGCGGAGGCAGCTCCCGCAACGCCGTCCGCAGCCGTTCATCAAGCTCACCGGGCGGCCCGGACTCACCCGGATGCGGCCGGTCGGGCAACTCGGCGGTGGGCCGCTCCCGCCGCCACCACAGCCGCCGGCGTTCGTCGACGAGGACGTTGACCAGGACGCGGCGTACGTAACCGTCCGGGCTGTGCGCGCGCTGGAAGGCGGGCCAGGCGAGGTACAGCTTGGTCAGCGTGGACTGCACCAGATCTTCCGCGAGATGCGCATTCCCCGCGGTGAGCAGGGTGGCGGTCCGCACCAAGCCGGCCCGGCGAGCCAGGACGAAGTCATGGAACTGCGCATCTCGCTCGCTACTCACGAGCTCTCCTCGTATCTCACAGCCCCCAGACGGATGGGGAGCCGCAAGGGTTGCATGGGCGATCGAGGGGCCCGGACCGCCTTGGGGGGCGTCCGGGACGACATGCTAGAGTCGTCGTCTAGCAGGTCCGGGTGCACGAAAGGCCAGGACCAGCGGAAACGTAACCGCGACCCGCTGGACGGTTCATCACGTCCGGTCGGGGGAGTGGTTGGGTAGGCGCCCGTAGCTCAATGGATAGAGCATCTGACTACGGATCAGAAGGTTAGGGGTTCGAGTCCCTTCGGGCGCACCGGAACGTTTGAGGCCTGAGCTGCGTAACGCGGTTCAGGCCTTTCTTGTTGTCCGGTGACCCGCCCGGAGGTCTCCGGTGCGGCGGTGCGTCGTCGATTTCGTCGCGATGACCGATCCTGATCGCTTCCAGCTGAGTGCGCATAAC
This sequence comes from Actinoplanes sp. NPDC048791, assembly GCF_040650095.1. Lineage (NCBI taxonomy): Bacteria > Bacillati > Actinomycetota > Actinomycetes > Micromonosporales > Micromonosporaceae > Actinoplanes > Actinoplanes sp. NPDC048791. The sequence continues at coordinate 2,388 of NZ_JBEZGQ010000519.1, forward strand.
GCGCAAAGGACCCAAAATTTTACTGTGGTGTGGATCACAATCACGGAGCGTTTGGGTCGCAGTTCTGCAACTCAGCGTGACATCGCTCCTAGTTGATCAGGGCTTTCGTCGGCGCCGTATTGACACTGCGCCACCTTGCGCAACGGTCCACAAGTGACCGTCGTCTTTGCCTGCTCCCGACGGGACATCGAAGCACGCCTGTCCGCTGTTACGCTCGCGCCGACCTAGATCACTAGGTCCTCACGGGAGGAAGTAAGGCGTGCAAATACCACCCCAGAAACGTCAGCACAATGCTGCCCGAAAGCTCGACCACGTCATAGTCGCAATGGCGACTGTGGCGACCGTTCTCTTTTTCCCGAGCGCCGCTCAGGCAGACGAGAAGCCGGTCGTTGCGGTGAAGACAGTGGATGTGAAGGCACTTGAGAAGGCGACTCTGCGCGCCAACAAGATTGAACTGAAGAACACGAAGTTGCAGGGGCGGGTCCGGGGACACCTGGACAAGCTGGCGCGAGCCGGTCGCCTCACCGACACCGCTGAGGTTCAGGTGGCGGCCGTTCCGGATCCCAACCGGGCCGGCGCTGAGGTCCACCTGCTCTGGGACGAGGGCAAGGCGCCTCACAAACTCACGGTCGCGAAGGTGACGGAGGACAAGGAAGAGACGCCGGTCGGTTTCGGCAGCATCTTCCTCGACACCGCCACCGACGAGAAGATCGCGCCCGCCGGAAACGGGTACGACTACGGCACGGCGCCGAAGAACATGTACCGGTACAAGTACGGCTGCATCGAGCAGTACTGGGAGTCGACCGGGGTCAGCGACCACTACCTCTGGTCGTGCTGGGAGAAGTGGGCGGAGAGCGGAACCCGCCACTGGATCTACAACCGGTTCGGCCGTTTCCACCGGGCCAACTACTCGTGGATTCCGTACACCCGCGAGTTCACCATCCGGTCCCGGCCGTGGGCCGGCTCGGACGCCATCACGTCGCTGAACCAGGCGACCCCGACGGCGAGTGCGACGACGTGCGAGGCCACCCAGACCGTCACCATCGGCGCCAGCGCGGCCGGGGTCAGTGGCCAGATCGGCATCCCTCTGCACCGTTGTGACTCCACCAATCCGGTGGGCACGTGGGGCCGGAAGGAGATCGGCGTCCAGTTCCTGGGCAAGACGTCGAAGGTCGTGCTGTACGGCGACGCGGCCGGGGACTACACGGCCAAGGACAAGACGGTTGTCCCGACCTGGGCCGACTACACCTGGGCCGCGGTCGACCGTAAGTACGGCGACCTGAACCTGACCACTCTCGACGAGTTCGTCCGCAAGGACAGTGGCTGGTAACTGGCAATGAGCGCGAAAAACACTTCGCGCGGAGGGGGCAGCCGGTTGTCTTTCAGCCGGCTGCCCTTTGCCGCGATCATCGTTGTCATCCTGGCTGCTGCCATCGCGGTCGCCGGCTTCCTGGACTCCGGGGACGTGAAGACGCAGCCGGTTGCGGAGGCGGCTGCGGAGCCCAAGGATCCCTGCGAGGAGGCCCGCGAGTCGTGCGCGAGCGTGCAACTGCGTGGGCGTGAATGGCGGTACAGCGTCGTCAGAGCCAGTACCGATACCAAGCGGACCGTCATTCTCGACCTCGGTGGACCGGGGATCGCACCGCTGTCCGGGACGTACCACCTGGACGGCTACGCCAAACAGGTCCCGCAGCTCGGCGGCTACAACATGCTCGTCATCGAGGAGCCCTGGGTCACGCAGTCCCTGGACGATTCCTGCGCCGCGGCCGGTACGAAATACTATGAGAGCGTGCGGGCCGGTGCGCAGGACGTCACCGATCAGGCCGCCGCGTTGCATGAAACGTGCCGGATCGGACAGGGTCGATGGGGATTCACGCCGCAGAACTATGCGGACGTGGTGAGCGCCGTCATCGCCAAGGAGTCGCTCGAGGTCGAAGGATTCATCGGCCATTCGTTCGGGGTGGCGCGTTACAGCTATCTGGTCGGTGCCGAAGCGACTCGTGACCTTCGTTGGTCCGTTCTGGCGCGGCCGTTCCCCATCGGTGTGGATGCCGCGTCTTTCGCTTCGCGGCGGACGGAACTGATCGAGAAATCATTCGGTCAGACCCCTCGGGTCTTTTCGCAGGCGTCCGCGCCCTCCCGTTCGCTGCCGGTGACGAAATTCGATGTCGCCTCGGCGATCGTGGGCCTGAGCTACGCCGCCGAATCGGAGAAGGGGGAAGCCGCCAAAGCGGTGACCAAGGACCACGATCCGGAGGTTGTCGGCCGGTTCTCCGACAACATCTGGCACCGTTACGGCACCAACTCCATGTCCCCGGCTTTCCTGGCGCAGCTGGACGAGATCTGCTCGGCCACCACGTCGAGTGAAAAGCTGAAGGCGGGACTGTCGCGGGATGCGGCGTCACAGATTGTTGCCAAGCTCATGCTGCCCTGTGCCGGAGAGCCTTCACGAAAGCTGTCGCTGCCAAAAACGACGACCTGCGTGATCTCGTCCGATGCAGATCCCGTTGTCGCCGGCGGCACTGCGGCGACTCTCGTCAAGCGGGTCGTGCCCGAGGCAGTCGTCTACAAGTCCCGGGTGGCGTCGCACCGGTCCCAGGACGGACTGTCGTTCTGCCTGAAGCAGGTGCTGAAAGCACGATGAGTTCGGTGGACGGAGAGCAGGCCACGAGTCGTCGTTGTCTGCTCTCCGTCCGCATTCCGGCCGGTGAGGTGCTGGTCAACGGGTGATGGTGACGGCTGTGCCGTCAGTTCCCAGATCGGCGACGGCGGCTTCGCCGGTGCTCATCGCGGCCAGCCAGGTGAGTTTGTGCGGGCCGGGTTCGACGTCCGGGGGGATGTGGCCCGGCAAGGTGAACTCGACGCTGTCGTGCCCCTCAATGCTGGTCAACGTGCAGTTGATGCGTTGCCACGGCCCGGTGTCCACGTCGGCGACACCGAGACGGAAGACGGGGCATGAGGACAGCGGGTAGTCACGCTCGAAAACGTTGTCGATCCGTACGGTGTAGGTGAAGTCTTGTCCCCGGCGCAGAACCGCGGGCGCCTGGAGTTTGGCATTGAGGGCGGCGTAGAGCATGGGCGGCTCGACGAACCAGTGGCTGACGTCCGCGCCGCAGATCCCGGTGAGACGTCGCGAGCTCGGCAGCGGCAACTTCTTGGCGCCGACGGTGAGCACCAAGGCGCGGTAGGAGCGGGGCTTCTGCCCGGCCGGGCACTTGTCGCCACGGATCTGCAGCCGGGCCGGCTCCGCCGGGTCGATGGTGGCCGGGAACTGGCGGGTGATGCTGGTGTCGAGCGGACCCAGGTCAGCGACGGCGATGGGCTCCGAGGCGCCGGTGGCACTGTTGACGCCGGACAGCTGCGGTCGGCCGGACAAGGTGCAGCGCTCGCTGTTGTTCGGCCGCAGTGCGAGTCCGGTCGACAATCCCCACGGCGCCGACTGCACAAGCCATTCCACCGAGTCGACGTTGTCGAGCCGGCACGGCTGCCGGTCGGGGCGCGGAGAACGGCGGAGCAGCTGCGGCGCGGCGACGGGCTCGGCGCCGACAGCCGTGGTCGACGGGGCCGGGCGCTGGTTGAGGGCG
>NZ_JBEZGQ010000520.1:0-5967 GCF_040650095.1 Actinoplanes sp. NPDC048791
GCCGCCGCGGCAACCGCGGCCGGGCTGGTCGTGGGGGCCGCATACCACGACAGTCATGAATACCGGACCGGCGTCTTTTGACCGGGCCCGGCCTACGATGAGCGACATGGGGCGACGCCCGACGATCTACGACGTCGCGCGGGAAGCCGGCGTGGCCGCCTCCACCGTGTCCCGGGCCTACTCGCGGCCGGGCCGGGTGCACGCCGAGACCGCCCAGAAGATCTTTCAGGCGGCGGAACGCCTCGGCTACCGGTCCGGTCCGCTCAACGGCCAGCAGCCCGGCGGCCGGCCCACGCACCGCTCGATCGGGCTGGTCATCGCCGACGTCACCAACCCGTTCTACGGCGAGATCATCAAAGGCGGGTACGAAGCCGCCCGCGAAGCCGGCTACCAGCTGGTCCTGCTGCACACCAACGAGTCGCCGGAGGTCGAGCGGCAGACCATCGAGCGGGAGATGGAGCAGGTCGACGGCATCGTCATCGCCAGTTCCCGGATGAGCGACTCGGCGCTGCGGATGATGGCCAAGCAGAAGCCGGTGGTGCTGCTCAACCGGATCATCCCCGAGGCCAGCTGCGTGGTGAACGACAACGAGCGCGGGATCCGGCAGGCGGCGGAACACCTCTGCGCGCTCGGCCACGACTCCGTGCTGTACGTGGCCGGCCCGGAGATCAGCTGGGCGGACGGGGTGCGCTGGCGGGCGTTGCGGGAGGCGGCGGCTCAGCTTCCGCTCGACGTACGGCGCATCGGCCCGAACGAGCCCACCGTGCTGGCCGGGCTGAGCGCCGCACGGCGGGTGGCCGAGCTGGGTGCGACGGCGGTGCTCGCGTACAACGACATGCTGGCCATCGGGATCATGAACGGGCTGCACAAGCTCGGCGTCACCGTCCCGCACGACGTCAGCGTGGTCGGCTTCGACAACATCGTCTACGACGAGCTGGTCAATCCGCAGCTCACCACCATCGCCTCCCCGCTGTACCGGATGGGCCTCACCGGGGTGCGCAACTGCATCGCGGTGTGGCACGGCACCCGGCCCAGCGGCACACCCCTGGTCCTGCCGGTCCGCCTGGTCGTCCGCCAGTCGACGACTCAGCGCAGGCGGAAGAGCACCTCCCCGGCCCGCGGCACCACCAGCGTGTCCGGATCGGCCGTGAAGGCGGCGACGTCGATCGTGGCCGGGTCGCGGTAGCCCAGGTTCAGCGCACGGCAGACCTCTTCCGGGATGCCGGTCGCCAGCGTCACGTCGACCCGCAGCCGCTCCTCGCCGGTCGCCGGGTCGTACGTGCCGGCCCCGCGCAGGTGCGTGGAGTGCGCGAGCACGCCCCAGTGGATGTGCTTGAAGGCGTCCCACTGCCGCACGAAGTAGTCACGGCAGTGGTAGCCGATCTCGTGGATCTCCGGGTGGCTGGTGGCGATCTCACGGATGTGCGGGGCGTACAGGATGACCTCGCCGCCGTCGGCCACCACCGGCTCGACCTTGTAGAAGCCCTTGGCGCCGGTCCAGATCTCGCCGTACATGGCCGGGACCAGCGACAGCACCCGGCGGACCGGCGCGTCGAGGTAGGTCACGTGGGTCGCGGCGCTGATCTCCGCGGCGCTCTCCCAGGACGAGACGCAGTCACCGAAGGAGACCGAGTGCAAGGCGGTGCTGCGGTCGCTGTCCGCGGGGATGCCGTCGTCCTCCTCCGGCGTCTCGGCGGTCACCACGCACAGCGCGTACGTGCGCGCGGGGATCAGGGCGGCGCCGTCGTTGATCAGCGCCCGCACCGGCGTGACCTCGGTCGTACCGATGATCTCGGCCGAGGTGATCAGCGCGCCCAGCCAGTGCGACACGTCGATGATCTTCTGACCGGCCACGCCGGGGAAGAAGTACTTGTTGCCGCCGGACATGCCCACCACCTCGTGCGGCAGCACCGGCCCGACCACCAGGGCGATGTCGTGGTCGACCACCGCCCGGTTGAGCAGCACCTCCACGTCGCCGCTCATCCGGCCCTCGGAGAGCTCCTCGATCCGCGCGGACGGGATGGTGCCCAGGTCGGCGAAGGTCTCAGGCTTCCACCACTCGTGGTTGCGCACGGTCGTGCCCGGATAGACCTCGGCCAGGTCCCGTCCGCGGTAGCCGAGGTGCTCGGCCAGCGCGTCGTCGCTCATCGCCCCGTGCGTGCCCAGCGCGATCAGCACGGTGAGCCGGGAGGCCCGCCCGTGCAGGGCCCGGTGCACCGCGCTGACCAGCAGCGGCAGCGGGCAGTTGCGGGTCGCGTCGGGGACCAGCACGCAGACGCTGAGCCCGTCGGCGTCGATGCCGGCCAGCTGCTCGGCGATGAAGTCGGTGACCTCGCGGGCGCCGAGGACGCGGTCCGCGCCACCGATCCGGGCGGCTCGCTGCCTGGTTCCGGTCAAGGAAGTCATGTCCCTCATCCTCCGCCCTGCACCGGCAGATTGCGCCGGGCCCACTCGAACGAGATGCGGTGCGACTCGGCCCGGGAGTCCATGCTGGGCTCGTCCACCTCGATCATGAAGTCGCCGTCGTAGTCCGCCGGGACGGCCGCGAGCACCGCCGCGAAGTCGACGACGCCCAGGCCGGGTTCGGCCCACAGCCGCTTGGTGGCCTGCGCCTCGTGGTAGCTCATGCCCTTCCGGCTCTCCGGGCTCAGCAGGTTTGGGAAGCAGTCCTTGATATGGATGCCGCCCAGGCGGTCGGCGTAGCGCCGGAGGAACGGTGCGGGGTCGATGCCGGCCCAGCGCAGGTGACCGGTGTCCGGTCCGAAGCCGATCACGCCGGGGCCGAGGTCGTCGAGCAGGCGGACGATCTCGTCCTCGGTCTCGAAGACGCCGCCGACGTGCGAGTGGTGCAGCGGGCGCAGCCCTTCGGCCTGCAACACCCGGCAGACCGTGCCGCAGTTGTCGATCGCGCGGGCCAGCCGGCCCGCGTCGAAACCGGCGCCGACCGCCGGTTCGGCCATCCGGGCGGGCACGGCCATCGAGGAGATCATCGTACGGTCGAGGCCGAGCGCCACCTGGGTCGCCGCGAACCGTTTGGCCCGCTCGACCTCCGCGGCCAGGTCGACCGTCTCGTCGAACGGCGAGTTGAACAGGCTCAGCGCCGGGGCCAGGCCGTACCCGGCGATCCAGTCCCGGTACTCCGCCGCGCTCATGTCGTCGGGTACGTCGGCCTTGACCGCGGTGAAGCCGATCTCCTGGAAGTCCCGGAACGCCTCGGCGAACACCTCCCGGGTCTTGCCGGCCCGGCTCCAGTACGGGATGGGATTCGCGGCGATGCGTGGGGTGCTCATGACAGGCGCACCGGCCTTCCGGTCCGGGCCGACTCGTACGCGCCGGTGATGACGCCGATCGACTGCCGGTTGGTCTCCAGGTCCACCCGCAACTGCTCGGTCCCGTCGAGCGCACCGAGGAAGTTGAGGTACTGCAACCGGTGGGCGTCGGACAGGCTGCCCGGGTTGCTGCCCGCGGTGGGGACCGAGGTGCTCTGCGTCGTACCCATCAGCTTCTCCTCGGGCTCGCGGCCCGCCGCGGTGGCGTGGAAGAACGCGAGCTGGTCGTTGTCGATCACCGCCGAGCCGCGGTCGCCGTGCACCTGGAGCCGGGCACTGAGCCCCGGATAGGCGGCGGTGGTGGCGTGCAGGACGCCCAGAGCCCCGTTCTCGAAACGCACGACGCCGACCGCGACGTCCTCGACCTCGATGCGTTCGTGGGCCAGCGTGCCGGCGTACGCGAACACCTCCACCGGCCGGCCCAGCGCCGCGACCAGCAGGTCCACCGTGTGCACGCCCTGGTTCATCAGCGCGCCGCCGCCGTCGAGCTCCCACGTGCCCCGCCAGTCGCCGGAGTCGTAGTAGCTCTGCCCGCGCCACCAGTCGATCGACGCGATGCCGGAGGTCAGCCGGCCGAACTCGCCCCGGCCGATGGCGGCCAGGGTGGTCTCGGTGGCCGGGTCGAAGCGGTGCTGCGAGATCACCGTGACCAGCGTGCCGGCCTTGTCCCGGGCCTCGATGATCTCGTCCGTGCGGGCCACCGTGAGCTCGGCCGGCTTCTCGACGATGACGTGCTTGCCGGCCCGCAGCGCCTCGATGGTCACCTCGCCGTGCAGCCCGGTCGGCGTGCACACCACGACCACGTCGATCTCCTCGGCGGCCAGCGCGGCGGTGAGCGACGGGTACGGCCGGCCACCACGCTCGGCGGCGAGGTGCTCGGCCCGTACGGTGTCGACGTCGGCGACCGCGACCAGCTCGACCCGGTCCGCCAGCTGGCTCACCACCAGCCCGTGGTGCCGTCCGATGACCCCGGCGCCCACCAGGGCGATCCTGCGCAGGTTGCTCATCTGTACTCGATTCCCTGGGTCGTGAGCAGGTCGGTGAACGCCTGCCAGGCGGTGCGGAACAGCTCCTCGCCGGAGAACCCGCCGGTGGCCGTGGCCGCGCTCAGGTGCGGTTCGAGCGAGAAGAACCCGTCGAAGCCGTCGTGGTGCAACGCGCGGATGGTCCGGTCGACCTCGCCGTCGCCCTTGCCGGCCGGGACCACGGTGCCGTCCCCGGCCAGCGCGTCCTTGATCTGGATGTACTCCACGTGCGGGCGCAGCACGGCGTACCCGTCGGTGTAGGGCCGGACCCCGACCTGGACGAAGTTGGCCGGGTCCCAGGCCAGCCGCAGGTGCGGCGAGCCGACGGAACGGACCACGTCCAGGCACCGGGCCGGCACGTCGCCGTAGATCTCCTTCTCGTTCTCGTGCAGCAGGATCAGGTCGGCGTCCTCGGCGACCCGGGCCAGCGCGCGCATCCGGTCGATGACCTCGTCGCGGTGCGCGGCCGGGTCCGCGCCCGGCCGCAGGAAGAAGGAGAAGATGCGCACGTACGGGGCGTCGAAGAAGCGCGCGACGTCGGCGGCGTGCCGCATCCGGTCCAGGTGCGGGGCGAAGTCCTCGTCGATGAAAATCTTGCCGATCGGCGAGCCGATGCTGGACACCCGCAGGTCGTGGCCGGCCAGCGTGCGCTTCAGGACGCCGAGCTGGGCCGGATCCAGGTCGAGGATGTTGACCTGCCACGCGCTGCGGATCTCGGCGAACGTCAGGCCGAGGCCGGCCGCCACCCGGCACTGCTCGGTGAAGTCGGGGGAGATCTCGTCGATGAATCCGGAAAGAGTCCACACGGGCGCGTCTTCCTTTCCTGCGTCAGTCGTGCTGTCGGTAGATCTCGTGGACCAGACGCAGCGATCTGGCCCCTTCCCGCGGTCCGATCCAGAAGGGCTCCGGGTCGGACCTGGTGCGATAGAAGTCGGCGATGAGCAGCTCGTGCGAGGCTCCCCAGTACGCCCGGCCGCCGCCGCCGCCGGCCCGGCGTTCCGCGACCGTCTCGGTACGGCCGTCGGGGTAGCTCACCGTCAGGTCGCCCCGGATCGTCAGCACCGCACCCTCGGTGACGATCTCGATGGTCACCGGCGCGTCCGTGACGTGGGCGACGGTCGCGAAGAACACGCTCCGGGCGCCGCCGGCGTGGTCGAGCACCGCGTGGGCGGTGTCCTCCACGTCGACGACCCCGTCCAGCGCGTACCGCCCGGCGTGGCCGCGCACCCGCACCACGTCGCCGAGCAGCCACTCCAGCAGGTCGAGGGTGTGGATCGCCTGGTTGATCAGGACCCCGCCGCCGCTGTCCCGGAGCCGCCCGCGCCACGGCCGGGCCGCGTAGTACGCCGCGTCGCGGTGCCACAGCACGCTGGCCGAGCCGCCGAGGACCGCGCCGAGCTGCCCGGAGGCGAGCAGCTCACGGGCGGCCCGGGTGGCCGCGTTGTACCTGTTCTGCAGACAGATCCCGGTCCGGAGATCAGGGCGGGCCTCGGCCGCCTTGATCAGCCGGTCCGCCTCGGCGATCGTGTGCGCGACCGGCTTCTCCACCAGGACGCCGGCGCCGGTGTCGAGGCAGTCGATCGCCACCTGGACGTGCTGGTGGTGCGGGGTGC
>NZ_JBEZGQ010000521.1:0-5956 GCF_040650095.1 Actinoplanes sp. NPDC048791
GCGCCGGCGACGACCGTCCGCCCGCCCCGCCGCCGTGGCGGGTCGAGGGTGCGCCGCCGGGCAGCAACGGTGCCAAGACCCCGCGTCCTGCCTGGCAGCGCTTCGGCTGGATGCTGCTGGTGCTGCTCGCACTCAACTGGATCATCTCCTCGACCCTGCTCGCGCCCGAGCCGCGCACCGCGGTGTCCTACACGTTCTTCCTGACCCAGGTCGACGCCAAGAACGTCGCGGACATCACCTCGACGGCCGACACCATCGAGGGCACGTTCACCGCCAAGACGTCGTACACGCCGGTCGGTGGCAAGGCCGTGCAGGTCGACCGGTTCACCACGCAGCGGCCGTCGTTCGCCGAGGACAACCTGTTCGCCAAGTTGCAGGCGAACGGCGTACCGGTGAATGCCAACCCGCCGGACGCGCCGCGGCCGATCTGGCAGCAGGTGCTGCTCGGTTTCGGGCCGACCCTGCTGCTGGTCGGGCTGCTCATCTGGTTCCTGCGCCGGGCCGCCGCCGGGGCCGGCGGCGGCATCGGCGGGTTCGGCAAGTCGCGGGCCAAGCTCTATCAACCCGAGGGCGGCCCGCGTACGACGTTCGCCGACGTGGCCGGCATCGAGGAGGTGGAGCAGGAGGTCACCGAGATCGTCGACTTCCTGCGCGAGCCGGAGAAGTACCGCAAGCTCGGCGCGCAGATCCCGCACGGCGTACTGCTGTCCGGCCCGCCCGGCACGGGCAAGACGCTGCTGGCCCGGGCGGTGGCCGGCGAAGCCAAGGTGCCGTTCTTCTCGATCTCCGCCTCCGAGTTCATCGAGATGATCGTCGGGGTCGGCGCCAGCCGGGTGCGGGACCTGTTCGAGCAGGCCAAGAAGGTCTCCCCGGCCATCATCTTCATCGACGAGCTGGACGCGATCGGCCGGGCCCGCGGCGGCGCGCAGTCGCTCGGCGGCAACGACGAACGCGAGCAGACCCTCAACCAGATCCTCACCGAGATGGACGGCTTCACCGGCAGCGAGGGCGTCGTCGTGCTGGCGGCCACCAACCGGCCGGAGATCCTCGACCAGGCGCTGCTGCGCCCGGGCAGGTTCGACCGCCGGGTCACGGTCAGCCCGCCCGACCTCAGCGGCCGGCGCAAGATCCTCGAGGTGCACACCCGCGGCGTGCCGATCGCGCCCGAGGTGGAGCTGGGCGCGATCGCCTCCGCGACGCCGGGCATGGTCGGCGCCGACCTGAAGAACCTGGTCAACGAGGCGGCGCTGCTGGCCGCCCGGCGCAAGCACGAGCAGGTGGCCGTCGCCGACTTCAGTGACGCGCTGGAGAAGATCGTGCTGGGCACGGTCCGCGGCATCATGCTGACCCCGGAGGAGAAGGAACGCACGGCGTTCCACGAGTCCGGCCACGCGCTGCTCGGCATGCTCACGCCCGGCGCCGACCCGGTCCGCAAGATCTCGATCATCCCGCGCGGGCAGGCCCTGGGCGTGACGTTCCAGAGCCCTTCGGCCGACCGGTACGGCTACTCGGCGAAGTATCTGCGGGGCCGGATCATCGGCGCGCTCGGCGGGCGGGCGGCCGAGGAGGTCGTCTACGGCGACATGACCACCGGCGCTGAGAGCGACCTCGACCAGGTCAGCAGCATCGCCCGGCAGATGGTGGGCCGCTGGGGCATGTCCGAGGCGATCGGCCCGGTGACCGTGCTGCCGCCGCCGGGCAGCGAGTCGCCGCTGGGCCTGGACGGTGTCGCGCCGGCCACCAAGGAGCTGGTCGACGCCGAGGTCCGCAAGATCGTGGACGAGTGCTACGACGAGGCGCTGAGCCTGCTGCGGGGGCACCGCGAGCAGCTGAGCGCGCTGGCGCACCGGCTGCTGGAGGCGGAGACGCTGGACGAGGAAGACGCCTACGCGGCGGCCGGGATCGACCGCGAGCAGGCCCCGGGCGCGGTGGCCCGCGGCGAGATCCCGGGCACGCCGCCGGCGCCCGGCCTGCCGCCCGAGGACGCACCGGCAACAACCCCGGACGGCCAACCGGTAGCCGCAACCCGCGACTGATCAAGCCAGGAAGAACGATCACGGCCCGCGGCCCGCGAGGCCAAAGAACGACCGCCGCGGCCCGCGGTCCACCAGGCCAAGAGCGACCGCCGCGGCCCGCGATCAGGCGATCAGGCAGCCGCGACGTCGCGGTCGGTCAGGGGCGTTGCCAGCCGGCCATCGCGGTGAGCAGTTCGAGCAGCGTGATCGGCTCGGTGGCCGGGTCCAGCGACCGGTAGGCGGCATACAGGTTGGCGACCGTGCGCTCGGTTTCGCCCCAGGTGGCGTAACGGCCGAGGTCCACGACGGCGGCGGCCTCCTGCCAGGTGCGGCCGGCGGCGATGCTGCTGACGGCGTACCCGTGCAGGAAGGTCAGGTAGTCGCGGACCTGGCGGATGCCGTCCGGGCCGGTGACCGGGCCGTGGCCCGGCACGACCGTGACCGGGTCCAGGGCCAGCATCCGGTCGCAGGCCGCGATCCAGTTCTCGACCGGCCCCGACCAGATCATCGGGGTGCCGCCGATGAAGAGCAGGTCCCCGGCGAAGAGCGTCCGCGCATCCGGCACCCAGACGACCACGTCGCCGCGGGTGTGCGCGGGCCCGAGCGGCAGCACCTCGACAGCCCGGCCACCGACCTCCAGCGTGGTGGGCGCGGTGACCGTCTCTTCGGCGCCGCGGACCGGGATGTCCGCGAAGGTGTACGCGCCGAAGTTGCGCCGCAGGTAGGGGCCGAGCACCGGGCCCAGTTCCGCGGTCATGAGCTGGGCCAGCAACGCCGGCGGCACCTCGTGCAGATCGTCGTCGAAGTGCGGGCCGGCGTGGATGACCGTGCCGGCCGGCAGCAGCGCGTTGCCGTAGCAGTGGTCGCCGTTGGCGTGGGTGTTGACCGCGTGCCGCAGCGGGCTGCGGTCGGTGACCGACGCCATCGCGGTGAGCATCTCGCGGGTCATCGGCAGGTCGAAGAGGGTGTCGACGAGCAGCGTGCTGCCGGCGCCCTCGATCAGGCCCGCGTTGCTCAGGCCCCAGCCGCCGTCGGGGGCGAGCCAGGCGTGCACGCCCTCGGCGATCTCGTGCAGGCCTTTGCGGTACGCGATGCGGTGAGCGGACATGGTCCCTCCGGCGTGAGTAGGGGTCAGGCGCGCAGGTAGGCGAGGACGGCCAGGACGCGGCGGTGGTCCTGCTCGTCCTGGGGCAGATCGAGTTTCTGCAGGATGGCCCGGATGTGCTTGGCCACGGCCGCCTCGGTGACGACCAGCCGCGCCGCGATCGCCGCGTTGGAGCGGCCCTCCGCGATCAGCGCGAGCACCTCCCGCTCCCGGGGTGTCAGCGCGCCCAGCGGGTCCCGGCGGCGGCGCAGCAGCTGCCGTACGACTTCCGGGTCGACGACCGTGCCGCCGTCCGCGACCCGGTGCAGCGCCTCGACGAACTCCTCGACCCGGCCGATCCGGTCCTTGAGGAGGTAGCCCACGCCGGTGCCGTCGCCGGAGTCGAGCAGGTGGGTGGCGTACGTCGTCTCCACGTACTGGCTCAGGACCAGGATAGGCAGGGCCGGGTGGCGGCGGCGCAGCTCGACCGCGGCGCGCAGTCCCTCGTCGGTGAAGCCGGGCGGCATCCGCACGTCGGTCACCACGATGTCGGGGCGGCCGGTCTCGACGGCCTCGGAAAGCGCGGCGGCGTCGTCGATCGCGGCCACGACCTCGTGACCGAAGCGGGCCAGCAAACCGGCCAGTCCCTCGCGGAGCAGGACGCTGTCCTCCGCGAGGACTACGCGCAGGGTGGCAGTGGCCGGCACGGGAGCTCCACGGTCAGGACGGTCGGGCCGCCGGGCGGGCTGGACAGGGTCAGTCTCCCATCGACCACCGACACCCGGTCGCCCAGCCGCAGCAGCCCGGTGCCGCCGTCCGGGTCGGCGCCGCCGCGGCCGTCGTCGCGTACCCGGACGGTCAGCGTGCCGTCCGCGTACCCGCCGGTGATCTCCGCCTGCGCCGCGCCGCTGTGCCGGGTCAGGTTGGCCACCGCCTCGCAGACGACGAACCAGGCGGTCGACTCGATCGGGGCCGGGAAGCGGTCCGGCAGGTCCAGGCCGACGGCGACCGGGAGCACCGAGCGGTCGGCGAGCTCGGCCACCGCGGCGGGCAGGCCGAAATCGGTCAGCAGCGGCGGGTGGATGCCGCGGATCAGCTCGCGCAGCTCGGTCAGGGCCCGCTCGGCCTCGTCCTGGGCCCGGGTCAGCTGGGTGGTGAGCGGACCGGCGGGCGCGTCGAGGCGGGCCAGCCCGAGCATCATGGTCAGCGCGACCAGCCGCTGCTGGGCGCCGTCGTGCAGGTCCCGTTCGATGCGCGCGCGTTCGGCCTCGAAGGCGTCGACCAGCCGGACCCGCGAGCGGGTCAGCTCGGTGATCCGCGCATCCGGGCCGGTGAGCAGGGTCCGGGCCAGCGCGGCGCGGGCCCCGGCATAAACCGTCATCCCGTACGCGGCCAGCGCGAACACCGGCCCGGCGAGGGCGGCGACGGCCACCGCGAGCGGCCACGAGGTGACCGGCCAGGCCTTGAGCACGTTGACCTGGTCGCCGTCCACGCCCAGCAGGACCGGGGTGGCGAGCAGCGCCAGCGGCACCGCGACGGTGAGCACCACCGCGAGCACGTCGAAGGGCCAGAGCAGCGCGAGCAGCAACGCGTGGCCGAGCTCGCGCCAGGTGACCGGTTCGGTGTAGCGGGTGTGCAGCCAGGACCGCAGACCCGGCCGGGGCGGTGTGCGGTGCGCGTCCGGCAGTGGCCGGTCGTCGAGGAGCCGCCGGACCCGGCGTTCGGCCCGCGCGACCGGCAGGCCGGCCAGGGTGAAAGCAGCGGGGCCCAGCACGACCAGCGCACCGGCGGTCAGCAACAGCAGCCCAGAGAGCAGCACCAGAGCGCCGGTCAGGGCACCGCCGAGCAGATAGGCCGCGGCTCGCCACGGCCACGTGGACAGCAGGAAGCGCCGCCTGCCCAGTGCCTGCCACACGTTCACGCGGCACACCGTAGACCGTAGTGCCAGCGCTACCGGGAAGACTCCTCTCCGGGAGACTGTGCGGCGGCGCCGGCCTCGGCAGGGTGAAGCGATGATCGTGACACTGGCGAGCCTGCGTACGCGCTGGGTGACGCTGATCGGCAGTTTCGTCGCCCTGACGCTCGGCGTGGCCCTGCTGGCCACCATGGGCCTTGCGCTGGCGTCCACCTTGGACGCTCCCGCGCAACGGCCGGAACGGCTGGCCGGCGCCCCGGTCGTGGTCCGCGGACCGGACGAGTTGCGGGTCGGCGACAAGCACCGGCCGCTCGCGAACTACCGGGGCGTCCCGGCCGGGGTCGCCGCGCGGTTGGCGGCGGCCGTACCGACTGTCGCGGACCGGTCGTTCGCCGTGCGCGACGGCTTCACCGGCCATCCGTGGTCAGTGGCCCGGTTCGGCGGCTACCGGCTCACGGCAGGTCGGGCACCCGCCGCGCCGGGCGAGGTCGTGGTGAGCGGCGATCCGGCCGTGCTCGGCTCGGTGATGCAGGACCGCCGGGTCGTGGGGACGGTCGAGCCGGCCGGGTACGAGCGGGCCGTGTCTTCACCGACGCGGAGGCCGCGCGCTTGTCCCCGTGGATCGACAACCTCGTCGTGGACGCCGATCCCGGCTCGGTCCGGGCGCTGATCGGGGCCGCGCCGGGAATCCGGGTGCTGACCGGCGACGAGCGGCGGCGGGCCGATCCCGACCCCGATCGCGACGCCGAGGCGCTGATGACGGTGAACGCGCTGCTCGGCACGGCCGGCGGGATCACCACGTTCGTGTCTGTGTTCGTTGTGGCGTCCACGTTCGCCTTCGCGGTCGCCCAGCGCCGCCGGGAGCTCGGTCTGCTGCGGACCGCCGGGGCGACGCCGGGCCAGGTGCGCCGGATGGTGCTCGCGGAGGCGGCGGTGGTCGGG
>NZ_JBEZGQ010000522.1:0-5955 GCF_040650095.1 Actinoplanes sp. NPDC048791
CGCGACAGCGTCCAGCCGGTGCGCGGCCACGACCTCGTCGGCGATCACGGTGAACAGCTCGTCCTTGCAATGGAAGCAGCGGTCCGGCCCGTTGGTCCGGTATGCCTCCCGGTCGCCCTCGTGGGTCAGGACCTCGACGACGGCGACCCCGATGTGGTCGGCGACCCGGTGCGCGGCGGCGCGCTCGTCGGCGGCCAGGCTGGGGGAGACGCCCAGAATCGGGACGACCCGGTCGCGGCCCAGCGCCCCGACCGCCAGGGCGAGCAGGACGGAGGAGTCGACGCCGCCGGAGAACGCGACGCCCAGCCGGCCGATCCCGGCGAGCCGGTCGGTGACGGCGGCCGCACCGATCATGGAGTGTCCTTCCCTCGACGGGACGTCCGGTCCCGCCACCCATTCCATGTGCCCGCGCGGAGCCTTGGCAAGCGATTGCCAGAAGTTGTGGTGGCCCGGCCCGGGGTCAGCCGGCCTCCGAGGAGTGGCCGGGGAACAGGTGGGCGGCCGGATCGATGGCCACGGCGGCGTTGTTCACGGCGGTGGCCGCCTCGCCGAAGCCGGTGGCGATCAGCCGGACCTTGCCCGGATAGTCCACGATGTCGCCCGCGGCGAACACCCGCGGCAGGTTGGTGGCCATCGTGCTGCTCACCACGATGTGCCGGCGGTCCAGCTGCATCCCCCATTCCGCGAGCGGGCCGAGGTCGGCGGTGAAGCCCAGGGCGGCGACCACGGTGTCCACCGGTACGCGGCTCGTCCCGGCGCGGTCGACCGCCACGTCCGCGTGCGTCACCGTCTCGCCTCCATGCAGGGCGGTGACCTGCGCGTTCACCAGGATGGTCACGGGCAGCTCCTGGACCCGGGCGACCGTGGCGGCGTGCGCCCGGAACCGGTCGCGCCGGTGCACCAGGGTGACCGAGCGGGCCACGGCGTGCAGCGCGAGCGCCCAGTCGAAGGCCGAGTCGCCACCACCGACGATGAGCACGTCATGTCCGGCCAGGTCGGCCGGCCGTGGCACGAAGTAGACGATTCCGGCGCCGGGATAGCCCTGGGCGGCCGGCAGGGGACGTGGAGTGAAGCTGCCCAGGCCACCGGTCACGAGGACCGCGCCACAGCCCAGGTCGCTGCCGTCGGCCAGGTGCAACACCGGCAGCCCGTCGCGATACGAGAGCTTCTCCGCGCGTACCCCGAGAAGGTAGTGCGGCGCGAACGGCGCCGCCTGGGCGACCAGGTTGGTGACCAGGTCGCGGCCCTTGATCGACGGCAGGCCGGCGACATCGAAGATGTCCTTCTCCGGATACAGCGCGGTGATCTGCCCGCCCGGCTCCGGCAGCGTGTCGACCACCGCCACGGTCAGGCCGCGAAAGCCCGCGTAGTACGCGGCGAACAGCCCGGTGGGGCCGGCCCCGATGACGGCGACATCGACCTCACGCATACCGGCCCGCCCCTCTTCGCCCGACCGTCTCACCCTTTGCGCCCTTGAGTGGCCACGCCCTCGACAAAGTACCGCTGGCACAGGAAGAAGGCGATGATCATCGGTACGGTGGTGAGCACCGCACCGGCCAGCACGACCTCCCACTGCGCCTCGCCGGCCTGGCCGAACTGGTCGAGGATCGACTTCATGCCCCGGGGCATCGTGAACAGTGCCGGGTCACGCAGGTAGATGAGCGGCTTGAGCAGGTCCGACCAGCTCGCCCGCAGCTCGAACACGAACGAGACGATGAGCGCCGGCTTGCACAGCGGCACCGCGATCCGCCAGAACAGGCGCCAATAGCCGGCGCCGTCCACCCGGGCCGCCTCGAACAGCTCCCGGGGCACGCCGAGGAAGAACTGCCGGATCAGGAAGATGTAGAACGCGCTGCCGAACAGGTTGGTCGCCCACAGCGGCACCTGCGTGGCGGCCAGCCCCAGCTCGTTCCAGATGAGGTAGGTCGGGATCATCGTGACCGCGCCGGGCAGCATCATCGTGCCGATCACCGAGGCGAACAGCACGTTGCGCCCAGGGAAGCGGAAGTACGCGAAGCCGAACGCCACGATCGCGCTCGACACGGTCACCGCGGCGGCGGCGGCCAGCGCGACCACGACACTGTTGACCAGCCAGGTGAACACCGGCGCGGCCGACCAGATGGTGGCGTAGTTCTCCGGCGCCCAGTGCCGTGGCACGAGTGCGTTGTCGAAGACCTCCGGCCGGGGCTTGAGCGACGCGCTGACCAGCCAGACGAACGGGTACACGAAGATCACGGCGGCGGCCGAGAGGGCGGTCCACAGCACCCACCGGTGCCGCTGCCGGCGTCCGGAGTGCCGGGACGGGCCGGTCTCGACGGGGGCCAAAGCCTGAGGCTCCTGCAGCGCGGTCATGGCCTCACTCGCTCTCGTCGCGGGGTCATGGCCTCACTCGCTCTCGTAGTAGACGAAGCGGCGGCTGAGCCCGACCTGGACCAGGGTGATCAGCATGATGATCAGGAACAGCAGCCAGGCCAGCGCCGACGCGTAGCCCATGTGCAGGAACTGGAACGCCTGCTGGAACAGGTAGATGACGTAGAACAGGGCCGCGTCGTTGCCGTACGTCTGCTGGTTGGCACTGCCGAAGAACGCGGTGTAGACCTCGTCGAAGGTCTGCAGCGAGCTGATCGTGTTGATGATCAGCGTGAAGAACAGCGCCCCGCTGATCATCGGCACGGTCACCGCCCGGAACCGGGCCCACGGTGAGGCGCCGTCCATCTCGGCCGCCTCGTAGAGGTCGCGCGGCACGTTCTGCAACGCGGCCAGATAGATGATCACCGTGCTGCCCAGGCTCCAGGCGCTCATCAGCACGATCCCGGGCTTGATCCACGACCCGTCGGAGGTCCAGTCCGGCCCGGTGATGCCGACCCAGCCGAGCACCTCGTTGATCAGGCCCACCTGACCGTTGAACAGCAGCAGGAACAGCACGCCCACGGCCACCTTGGGGGTGATCGTCGGCAGGTAGAAGATCGTCCGGAAGAACCCCGCCGACCGGCGGCCGGCCCGGGCCAGCAGCATGGCCAGTCCCAGGGCCACGGCCATGGTCAACGGCACGTGCAGCACGGTGTAGAACATCGTGTTGGCCAGGCTGGTGCGGACCTTGGGATCGGCCAGCAGCATCCGGTAGTTCTCCCCGCCGACGAGGTCCGTGCTGGTCAGCACGTCGTAGTCGGTGAAGGACAGCACCAGGCTGGCGACCATCGGCCCGGCCAGGAACACCAGGAAGCCGACGATCCAGGGGGACAGGAAGCCGTACGCGGCCCAGGTCTCGCGGCGGCGCGCGATCATCTCAGGAGCCGCTGTTGGCTTTGTCCAGAGCCGCCTGGGCCTGTTGCTGGGCCTGGGCGAGCGCTTCGGCCGGCTGCTGCCGGCCGGCGAGGACCCGGTTGACCGCGTCCTGCCAGGCCGCCTTGAACTCCTCGCCGGCGGCCAGCGCCGGCTCCGAGAAGCCGGCCTGCTGGGTCTGCAGGACGGTCTGCACGGCCGCGTCGAACCCGGCGTGGCCGGTCGGCTGCACGACGTCCTTGAAGATCACCTCGTCGGCCTTGACGTTGCCGGTGAACAGGCCGGTGAACGGCGCGCCCTTGGCCTGGCGGGCCGCCGCCCGGGCCTTGGCCGCCGCGATCCAGGAGCCGGCCTCGGTCATCTTCTTGATCCACTTGCAGGCCTGGGTGGGATGCGCGCTCTTGGCCGGGATGGCCCAGGCGTTGCCGGTGATCCAGTCGACCGGCTGCCCGTCGACCCCGCGGAACGGCGCGACGGTCAGCTTCACGTCCGGCGAGCTCTCGCCCAGCACGCTGAGGTAGAAGTCCTCCATCGGGAACGCGCCGAGCTGGTCGGTGGCGAACTGGTTCTTCGCGCCGAAGAAGTCGAACGAGTCGCGGAAGGACTTGAACTTGGCCCAGCCGCCCTGCGCGTTGATCAGGGAGACGGTGAAGGTGAGCGCCTCGACCACCTTCGGATCGGTCAGCTGCGCCGTCCTGCCGTCCTGGCTGACCAGCGAGCCGCCGTTGGCCCGGGCCCACAGCGGCAGGAACTCGGGGATCTTGGGGTCGAAGCCGATCCGGGACAGCTTGCCCCCGCGCATCGCGGTGAGTTTCCGGGTGGCGGCGGTCAGGGCCGGCCAGTCGGCGGTGCTGAACGACGCGGGGTCGAGCCCGGCCTCGGCGAAGGCGGTGTCGTTGAGCATGAGGACCCGGTTGTTGTAGAACTCCGGCAGGCCGTACAGGGTGCCGCCGAGGGTGGCCTCGGCGACCGCGGCCGGGCGGAACTGTCCCAGGTCGATCTTCTCGCGCTCGACGCAGTCGGTCAGCGGCAGGATCGCCTTCTTCACCGCGTACGTGCCGAGCAGCCGTCGTTCCAGGTAGACCAGGTCCGGCGGGCTGCCCGAGGCCACCGCGGACAGGAACTGCTGGGCGCTGAAGCTGCCCTCGGACGCCTTGGCGCTGCTGGGCGCGATCGCGGCGTTGGCGGCGTCGAACCGGGTCTGCGCCACCTCGTCACCGGTGCCGAACCCCATCATGGTCAGGATCACCGTGGCATTGCCGGAATCCTGGCCGGAGCTGCCCACCCCGCCACAGCCGGCCGCCAGCGTGACCACGAGGGCGGCACTCACTGCCGCCCGGATCGATCGGATGAACATCGATGTTCTCCCATCGGCGCACGTTCCCGTAGCCGGAATATAGGATCGCGTCGATCCCTCCGCAATTCGGGACGCCGGGAGCCGGCCGTGGGCCGCCCGGGCAGCACGATCAGCGCCACCGCACCGGCGATCACCAGGCCGGCCAGGACGGTGCGACCACCCAGCGGCTCGTCCAGCAGCCACCAGCCGAGCAGCACGGCCACCACCGGATTGACGAAGGCGTACGTGCCGGCGACCCGGGCCGGGGCGTGCCGCAGCAGCCACTCGTACGCGCTGTAGGCCAGCAGGCTGCCGAACACGATCAGGTAGCCGACCGCCAGCAGCGAGCCGGTCACGTCGGCGGACAGGTCGATCCGGGCGAACTCGCCGCCCAGCCCACCGAGCACGGCCAGGGCGGCGCCGGCACAGATCATCTCCACGGCGCTGGCCAGCAGCGGCTGCTCCGGGTGCGCGGCGTGCCGGCCGTACACCGAGCCGAGGCCCCAGCACATCGCCCCGCCCAGTGCCACCGCCGCGGCGAGCGGGTCGGGCGCGGTGCCGGAGAACGGGTTCACCAGCACGCCCACCCCGGCGATCCCGGCGACCAGGCCCACGGCGACCGGCGCACTGATCCGTTCCCGGTCGACGATCCGGGTGCCCAGCACCATCCACAGCGGGATGGTGGCGAGCAGCAGGGCCGCCGTGCCGGAGGAGATCTCCTGCTCCGCCCACGTCGCCCCGCCGGTGCCCGCGGCCGGCAGCAGCAGCCCCTGGACCAGGCCGGCCCGCCACTGCGCCCGGGTGGGCCGGCGCCAGCCCCGATCCGGCCGCCGTCGGCGCCGCCACGCGCACCAGGTGTAGAGCAGCAGCCCGGCGACGAGGAAACGCACCGCGCTCAGAGTCAGCGGCGGCAGGTGCTCGACGGCGACCTTCAGGGCCAGATAGGTCGAGCCCCAGACGACGTACACGATCGCGAGTGGTCCGAGAAGAGGCATACCTTCACCGTGCCCCGATCCGGGACGGCAGACTTGCCAGGCATCCCGCAGTTTCTGCCAAGATGGGACGATGCCGTCGGACGTCGCGGTGGTGGTCGCCGCCCCGGTGCCGGCCTTCGAGCTGGGCATCGTCAGTGAGTTGTTCGGTCTGCGCCGGCTGGACCCGGAGCTGCCGTCGTACCGGTATGCGGTCTGCGCCGAGCAGCGCACGCCGATGCCCACCTCCACCGGCTTCTCGGTCACCCCGACCCACACTTTGCGCCGGCTCGCCACCGCCGACCTGATCATCGTCACCGGCGCCGCCCCGCCGATCCCGCCACCGACGCCCGCGCTGCTCGCGGC
>NZ_JBEZGQ010000523.1:0-5944 GCF_040650095.1 Actinoplanes sp. NPDC048791
CGGCGCGACCAGGCGCGGCTCCGGGCCGACCAGCACCGGCCGGATCCGGTAGCGGGCCTCGGGGTCCAGGCCGCGCAGGCGCAGCCGGGGACCCGGGTCCGGGGTGATGCTGTCGGTGATCGCCATCGCGAACAGCGCGCGGGACCGGTCGGGGGCGACGACGCCGTGCACCAGGATGCGGTCGTCGTAGCCGTCCAGCCGGACGATGTCGCCGCTGAGCAGCAGGTCGCGTTCGCGCTGGAAGAACGCCACCCAGTCGCGCAGCTCGGCCGTCTCCGCCTCGGTCGCCTCGGCGAGGTCCCATTCGATGCCCAGGTGGCCGAAGATCGCCGTGCCGGCCCGGAAGGCGAGGTCGTGGCGGCGGCCGGTGACGTGCGAGTGGCCCGAGGCGATGTGCGAGCCGAGGTATTCCGGCGGGACCAGCTGGGCGGTCCAGCGCATCATCCGCTGCCGGTCGTGCGGGTCGATGTTGTCCGAGACCCAGACCCGATCGGTACGCTCCAGCACCGCCAGGTCGACCCGGGCCCCGCCGGAGGAGCAGGACTCGATCTCCAGCCCCGGGTGGGCCGCCCGGATCTCGTCCAGCAGCCGGTAGAACGCCAGCGTCTGCGCGTGTACGCCGGGCTGTCCGCGGTGCGTCTGGTCGCCGGCCTCGACCAGGTCGCGGTTGTGGTCCCACTTGACGTAGCCGATGTCGTACTCCCGCAGCACCGCCAGTATCTGGCTCTTGACGTGCTCGTACGCCTCTGGGATGCCCAGGTTGAGCACCTGCTGGGTGCGGGCCTCGATCGGCCAGGAGGCGCGGGCGGCCATGATCCACTCGGGGTGGGCCCGGGCCACGTCCGAGTCCGGGTTGACCATCTCCGGCTCGAACCACAGCCCGAACTGCATACCCAGCGCCCGGACCCGGTCCACCAGCGGGTGCAGCCCCCGGGGCCAGACGTCCGGCGAGACCACCCAGTCGCCGAGCCCGGACGTGTCGTCGCGGCGGGAGCCGAACCAGCCGTCGTCCAGCACGTACCGCTCGACGCCGGCGGCGGCCGCGCGCTCGGCCAGGTCGATCAGGCGGTCGGTGTCGTGGTCGAAGTAGACGGCCTCCCAGACGTTGAGGGTCACCGGGCGCCGGGCGGACACCTTGGGCTCGCGGGCCCGCAGGTGCCGGTGGAAGCGCCGGGCGATCTCGTCCAGGCCGTCGCCGTACGCGGCGTACAGCCACGGGCTCTCATAGCTCTCGCCGGTGGCCAGCCGGATCTCCCCGGGCAGCAGCAGTTCGCCGCCGCCGAGCAGTCGCTCACCCGAGTGCACCTGCTCGGCGTAGTGCGTGTGGTTGCCGCTCCACGCGGTGTGCACCGCCCAGATCCGGCCGGTGGCGAAGCCGAACCCGGCCGTGCCGGCGTGCAGCAGGTACGCGCTGTCCGCCCCGGTCCGGCCCTTGCGGTTCTCCCGCAGGTGCGTGCCGGCCGAAAACGGCGTGCGTACGGGAACCCGTTCCTGGTTGTGCCGCCCGGTGAAGTCGAGCAGCTCGGTGGCCTCGGCCGGCACCGGCAGGGCCAGCACCAGGTCGTCCAGGGCGTACGGCTCGCCGGCGAGGTTGCGCACCGCGGCGCGGCACCGCAGCAGCCCGGCCGGCAGCAGCTCGAGGGTCAGCCGCAGCTCCAGCCCGTCGGCGTCGTCCACGGCCCGGACCTCGACGCGGCCGGCGCCACCGGCGTGGAAGGCGCCCACCGGGTCGCCGTCGACGGTGACCTCGGTGACCAGGAAGGCGGGGGACCAGCCGGCGCCGGCGAACGAGCCGCGCAGGCCGGGCCGGCCGGTCCAGCCGGTCTCGGACCCGGGCAGCACCGCGACCCGCGGCCGGACGTCCGGATCGTTCGACCCGGTCACCGGCTGGGCCGCGACGACGAGTGATGCGGCCTGTTCGGCGTCCAGCCCGGGCAGGGCCGGCCCCCAGTAGGCGACGGCGGGCAGCCGCCCGGCGGTGGCGTCGATCAGCACGGTGACGCCGGCCGCGGTCAGAGCGATGAGCATCTGCTCACCCTAACGACGCGTTCAGGCGGCGAGGCGGGTACGCAGCCAGTCGTGGAATCCGGCGATGTGGTGCTCGCTGGGCACCAGCACCCCGCCGCCGGCGTACGCGCGCGACGCCATCCCCGGCTGGCAGCGCTCGCAGGCGTCGAAGTCCTGCCGGTTGACCCGGTCGAAGAGCTCCACCGAGCGCGACAGGTCCCGGCCCTCGGCGACGACCTCGCTCAGGTAGAGCCAGTCGCACTCGACCACCGTGCGGTCGGCCGCCAGCGGGTACATCCGGTGCAGGATGACGTGGTCCGGCACCAGGTTGAGGAACACCTGCGGTTTGATGGTCACCGCGAAGTAGCGCCGGTCCTGGCTCTCGTCGATGCCGGCGATCGGGGTCACCCCGGCGCTGCCGTCGACGGTGAAGCCCTCGACGCCCGGCCCGAACTCGGCGCCGTGCCCGACGTAGTACTGCGCCGCGTAGCCGCCCGCGAACTCCGGCAGCACGTGCACCAGCTCCGGGTGGATCGTCGCGCAGTGGTAGCACTCCATGAAGTTCTCGATGATGAGTTTCCAGTTGGCCCGTACGTCGTACCGGATGCGCCGGCCGACCGTGAGGTCGTCGATGCTGTAGCGCTCCACCGCGGCCAGGTCGCCCAGCCGCTCCTCGCAGGCGCTCTGCACGGTCTCGGCGAACGACGGCGGGGTCGCGGCCAGGCACACCCAGACGTAGCCGAGCCACTCGCGCACGTGCACCGGGTTCAGGCCGTACTCGACCCGGTCGATGTCGGGCATCTTGACCAGGTTGGGTGCGGCCACCAGCTTGCCGTCCAGGTCGTACGCCCACGCGTGGTACGTGCACCGGAACGTCCGCTTGACCGACCCGCTGTCGTCGTCGCACAGCTGGGCGCCGCGGTGCCGGCAGATGTTGAGGAACGCGCGCGCCTCCCCGGCCGCGTTACGAGTCACCAGCACGCTCTCCCGGCCGACCCGGACCGTACGGAACGCGCCCGGCGTGCCGACGTCCGAGCCGCGCACCGCGCAGAACCACATCTGCTCGAAGATCCGCTCCTGCTCGGCGGCGAAGATCGCGGGATCGGTGTAGTAGGTACCCGGCAGGGTCCGCAGCAGGCTGGCGGGCAGCTCGGTCATGGTCATGTGGTCACCCCTGTGAGGCGGCGTGGGTGGAACAGCTCGATCGGGTGCGCCGTCGCGCCCGTGGTGGCCAGGTCGGCCAGGATCTCGCCGACCACCGGCACGAACTTGAAGCCGTGGCCGGAGAACCCGCACGCGACGGTGACCGCCTCGTGCGCCGGGTGCCGGGCGATCACGAAGTGCTCGTCCGGGGTGTTGCTGTACAGGCAGGTCTTGGCGCGCAGGAACGTGCCGGGCAGGTCGGGCAGGTTGCGCCGGGTCCGGTCGGCCATCGCCCGGATCTCGTCGGGGTGCACCTCGCGGTCGATGGTCTCGGGGGTGGTGACGACGCCGCGCCGGAAGAACGCCACCTTGGCGCCGCCGTCCGGCCCGTCGATGGCCGGGAAGCCGTAGATCTGGCTGCCGGCGGGGTCCTCCCAGATGTAGATCGGGTGGCGCTCGGGCGTGAACGGCGCCACCCCGCCGGCCGGCTGGAACCAGTACTGCACCTGGCGTTCGATGGTGAACGGCACGCCGAGGTCGGCGAGCAGCTGCGGCGCCCACGGTCCGGGGGTGATGACCAGCTGACCGGCCGTGTACGAGCCGGAGCCGGTCTCGACCCGTACGCCGCCGCCCGCCGCGGGCCCCCAGCTGGTCATCGGCTCGTCGAAGTGCAGCTCGGCGCCGGCCCGCGCGGCCAGCGTGAGCTGCGCCGACACGGTCGCCTCGGGGCGGACGAAGCCGGCCTTGGCCTCGTAGAGCGCCACCTCGTCCGGGCGCGGGCTCAGCGTGGGGAAGCGCCGGCGCAGCGCCTTCGCGTCCAGCATCTCGTGGTCGAGCCCCCAGCGCTCGGCGCTGAGCCGGCTGCCCGACACGGTGAGGCTCTCCGGCTGCCCGACCATCACCCCGCCGGTGAGCGTGATGACGTCGGTGCCGGAGTCGCGGGCCAGCGCGTCGTACAGCTCGTAGGCGCGCAGCAGCAGCGGCACGTAGTCGGGGCTCTCGAAATAGGACTGCCGGGTGATGCGCGAGCCGCCGTGGCTGGCTCCCCGGTCGTGCGCCGGCCCGAACTTCTCCAGGCCCAGCACCCGGACCCCGCGCGCGGCGAGCTGGTGGACGGCCGCGCTGCCCATTCCACCGAGCCCGACAACGATGACGTCAAATGCGGCCACGCCGGCTCCTATCGCCGAATCCGTTCATGCTTCGGGTCGAACAGCGGCTCGGCGGCCACGCGGGCGCGCAGGAGCCGGTCGAAATAGCCCACCCGGACGGCCGTGCCGGGCACGGCGATCTCGGCGGGCAGCCAGGCGTACGCGATCGGGGCGCCCACGGTGTGCCCGTACGCCGCACTGGTCACGAACCCGGCCGGTTGGCCGTCGGCGTACACCGGTTCCCGGCCCATCGGCACGCAGCCCTCGTCCTCCAGCACCAGGCAGGCGAGCAGGCGCGCGGGCTCACGCCGTTGCAGCAGTGCGGACCGCCCGACGAAGTCACCGCGGTCCAGCCGCACGGCGAAGCCCAGCCCCGCCTCGTACGGGTCGTCCTCGGCGGTCATGTCGGTGGCCCAGGCCCGGTAGCCCTTCTCCAGCCGCAGGCTGTTGAACGCCGCCCGCCCGCCCGCGACCACTCCGAGCGTGGCACCGGCCTCCCACAGCGTGTCCCACAACCGCAGCCCCAGCTCGGCGGTGGTGTAGACCTCCCAGCCCAGCTCGCCCACATAGGAGAGCCGCAGCATGGTGACCGGCACCGGGCCGAGATGGGCGCGCCGGGCCTTGAAGTAGCCGAACGCGGTGTGCGAGACGTCGATGTCGGCCAGCGGCGCGATCAGCTCCCGGGCGAGCGGTCCCCACACGCCGACGCAGCAGGTGGCGCCGGTGATGTCCCGGATCACCACCCCGGCCGGGGCCCGCCGCAGCAGCCAGTCCAGGTCCAGCGGCCCGTTGACGCCGACCTGGAACCGGTCCTCGGCGAGGCGGGCCACGGTCACATCGCTGCGGATGCCGCCGTCCTCGTCGAGCAGCAGCGTGTAGACCACCGTGCCGACCGGACGGTCGAGGTCGTTGCTGCTCAGCCCCTGCAGGAAGGACAGCGGGCCGGTCACTTCGAGGCGGGTCAGCGGGGTCATGTCGTACAGGGCGACGCGCTCGCGGGTGGCTCGGGCCTCGGCCGCCGCTATCGGTGACCAGTGCCGGGCCGACCACTCGTCGCGCGGGGCGGCGGTACGGGGCAGCTCGGCGTTGGCCTCGTACCAGAGCGGCCGCTCCCAGCCGGCGGCCTCGCCGAACACCGCGCCGAGCTCGCGCTGCCGGGCGTGGAACGGGCTCACCCGCAGGTCCCGGACCGAGGGCGGGTCCAGCGGATGGATGATGTCGTACACCTCGACGAAGCTGCGCACCGAGCGCTCCCGCACGTACGCCGGGGACAGCTGGGACACATCGAAGCGGTTCAGGTCGCACTCGTGCAGGTCGACGCCCGGCCGCCCGTCGACCAGCCACTCGGCCATCGCCCGGGCCACCCCGGCGGAGTGCGTCACCCAGACCGCCTCGGCCGTCCAGAAGCCGCGCACCTCGCGGGACTCGCCTAGCAGCGGGAAACCGTCCGCGGTGAACGAGAAGACGCCGTTGAAGCCTTGGTCGACCGCGCTGCCGGCCAGCGCGGGCAGCAGCTCGGTGGCGGCGGTCCACGACTCGGCGAAGTCATCGGGGGTGTAGGCCAGCATGGACGGCTGCGGGCCCTCGGCCAGCTCGGTGAGCTCGACCGGCATCGGCCGGTGCAGGTAGGAGCCGATGCCGAGCCG
>NZ_JBEZGQ010000524.1:0-5928 GCF_040650095.1 Actinoplanes sp. NPDC048791
GGCGGGGCCATGCTCAGCGCCGGCTGGCTCCGCGACGCGCCCGCCTGGTTGCGCGGCATCGCGCTGAACTATCCGGTGGTGACCCCACTGCCGGGCATGGTGGCCGCGCCGGGCTTCGCCGCACCGGCCGAGGCGGTCGGGCCGGGCGCCCCGCCGCTCCTGCTGACCCGGGTGGGCCGCGAGCACCCGGGCTTCGCCGCGGGCGTGGAGACGTTCCTGACCCGGGCCGGCGACGTCGAGCTCATCGAGGTGCCGAACGGGCAGCACAGCTTCGACATCGCCGACCACACCGAGGAGTCACGCGCCGCGGTGCGTCAGGCCGTCGAGTGGGTGCGCAGGCGTCAGGCGGTGTAGAGCACGGCGTCGATCTCGATGTCGAAGCCGACCAGCGGGACCGGCAGGGTGGTGCGCACCGGCAGGTGCTCACCCTTGATGTACTGCGGGTAGATCTCGTTGAGCTCGGCGAAGTCGGCGAAGTCGCGCAGGTAGACGCCGACCCGGACGGCCTGGTCGAGGCTGCTGCCGGCCGCCTCGGCCACGGCGGCCAGGTTGCGGAAAGCCGCGTGCGCCTGCTCGGCGAAGCTGCCGGTGACCCGGGTGCCGTCCGGCAGCGCCGGGACCGCGCCGGCCAAGTAGATGGTGTCGCCGGCGACGACGGCGTGCGAGTAGGGGCCGCCGGCGGGTGCGGCCAGGTCGGTGATGATGGCACGCTTCGGCATTACGGACTCCTCGGTGTCGGTCTCGGGAACTGTTCGGCCAGGCCGTCCGCGCCGGCCAGCGGCGCGGTGAGCAGGATGCGCAGGTCGCGCTCGCGCCGGGCGAGGGCGGCGCGCTGGGCGTCGGTCAGCGGGATCCACGGTGGGGTGGGCTGGCTCAGCCGGGGGATCATCCGGCGGCCGGCCACGTACGTCGCCTCGTTGACCAGCCGCAGCGGGGCGTGCCGGACCTGACGGTGAGCGTCCACGACCTCGAAGGCGCCCTCCTCGATCCGGAACACCGCCAGGTCGGCGGGGGCGCCGACGTCCAGCGTCCCGCCGGGGAGCCCCAGCGCGCGGGCGGGACGCACGGTGGCGGCGGCGAGCACCTCGGCCAGCGGCAGGCCGGCGGCGAGCAGTTTGGCCATCGTGGTCGGCAGGTCGAAGACCGGGCCGTGCACCGAACGGGCGTGCAGGTCGGTGGAGACCGTGTCCGGGGCCAGGCCCTCGGCGAGCTGACGTTCGAGCACGTCGAAGGCGAAACCGCCGGAGCCGTGGCCGATGTCGAGCAGCACGCCGCGTTCGCGGGCGGCGCGCACGGCCGGGCCCAGGGGAGCGGCGATGCCACTCGCGCAGTGCGTCACGATGTCGCCCGGGCGCAGCAGGCCGAGGACCTCGTCGAGCGCGGGTGGGGCCGTACCGATGTGGACCATGACCGGGATGCCGCAGGCCTGCGCCGCGGCCAGGCCGCGCCGCAGGGGTTCGACGCCGTTGTCACCGACGGTCTCGCGGTCGATCCGGACCTTGATGCCGCGGATCAGGTCGCGATGCGCCTGCACGGTGTCGATCGCCAGCGCGGTGTCGCAGTTGTCCAGGTCACGGCTCTCCCCGGTACGCCCGGCCAGCCCCACCGCGGAGATGTTGAGCAGCGCCGGCACCCGTACGTCGGTGCCCGCCACCATCCGGCGCAGCCCGGTCAGGGTGTACGCCCCGGCCGACCCGGCGTCGACCCAGGTGGTGACGCCGGAGCGCCAGGCGATCGGATCCGGCTCGATGCCCCAGTAGCCCGGCCCGACGTGCGTGTGCAGGTCGACGAGTCCCGGGGTGACCAGCAACCCGGCGACGTCCACCACCGTGCGGGCATCCTCGGTCAGGCCCGGTCCCACGGCCGCGATGAGCCCGTCGCGCACCGCCACGTCGGCCGGTCCCGTCCCCGGCACCTCTCCGCCGGTGAACAGCAGGTCGTAGGTCATGCCGCACCTTCGAGGGCCGCGGTGATGGCCAGCCGGTAGAGCCGGGTCGGGCGGCCCTTGCGGTGCACCTGCGAGCTGCCGTCGTCGACGGCCAGGCTGGACTCGCTCAGCTTGCGGATGAGCCGCCGTCCGCTCGGGTCGGTGATGCCCAGCGACCGGGCCAGCTCGCTGGGCGAGACCGGCCGGCCGCCCAGGTTGCGTTCGATCGCGGCCAGGCGTGACAGCGTCGCCGGGCTCAGCCCGACCCGTCCGGCCAGCGCCTCGATGCCGCCGTGCTCGCGGTAGGTGTAGGTCAGCGGGGTCCCGCCGGCGCCCATCGGGCCGATCATCATGCCGTTGTCGGAGATCAGGTACGCGCCCGGCTCGGCGTCCTGCTCGGCCCGGGCGGCGGCCCGCTCGGCCAGCGTCACGCACAGCCGGGCCGAGTCGCCCAGGCCGAAGCCCGCCACCGCGCGGATGCCGAGGGTGTCGCGGGCCTCGGCGAGCACCGGCAGGCCCACCCACTGGTGGGTGATCGCCTCGAAGAGTGCCGCGTGCGCGAAGACCACGACACCGCGCCGGCCCCGGTTGTCGATCCACGCGTCGGCGAAATCCGGGGTGTTGAGCAGCAGGTGCAGCAGGCCCACCCGGGCCCGGTCCAGGTCGGGGCTCTCCTCCGGCTTGGCGATGAGGAACACCCCGGCGGCGAAGCGCAGGCCGTCGGCCCTTTTGTGCCGGATGCGCAGGGCCAGCTCGTGCAGGTCGGCGCGGATCGTGCCGGGTGTGGCCAGGGCGTGCAGGACGGCGACGCTGCCGTCGAGGGCGGCCGCGACACCGGTACGGACGCTGATCACGTACGCGGCGCCGGTGCGGTCCAGCTGCTCGCGGTGGAACCCGACGACGTCGGCGATCGGCTGCTCCGGCTCGAACGGCAGGCACGCGATCGCCTGCCGGTCCAGCTCCAGCGCGGTGGCCACCTCGTCGACGGTCTCCTGGGCGAAGGTGTCGATGCTGACCGGGGTGGCCGGCCAGCCGTTGCCGCGGGCCCGCGACCAGGCCAGGGCCAGATCCAAGGCGGCCGAGCGGGTCACCGCGACCGGCAGCTCCGGCGGCAGCAGATCCCGGGACCGGGCGTACGGGACCAGCCCCAGCAGCAGCCCGTCCAGCCGTTCGGCCCGCAGCAGCCCGGCGACCCGTTCTCGGATCTGATCCTCGTGCTCGTAGACCGCCCAGGCGAACGTCACCCCGGTCAGGGTGCGGGCCGCCTCCTCGAAGCGGGGGCGGTGGCTCGTGTGCAGCACCAGGCCGATCACCATCGCCGCCGGCACGCCTCGCCCCCCGCCGCACACCTAGTGGTTCGTAATTGGTCCGTAGTAGCGTGCGCGAAAGCGCCCCCCTGGTCAAGCTTGAGGAGACGGACATGACCCTCGACATCCCGGACGAGCTCATCGACTGGCGGGCCAAGGGCTTCTGGCTGCCGGCCGGCGAGGTCACCACCCGCGACTTCGCCGCTGCGCGGCATCACCTGTTCGACGGCTCGTTCACCTGGCCGCTGCTGGTGGTCCGGGACTCGGCGGTACGGTCGAACATCGCGACGATGGCCGCGTACGCCCAGCGGTACGGGTTCTCCTTCGCCCCGCACGCCAAGACGTCGATGGCCCCGACGCTGCTGGACGCCCAACTGGCGGCGGGGGCTTGGGCGATGACAGTGGCGACGGCGAGCCAGGCCCTGGTGCTGCGCCGGCTCGGGGCGCCCCGGGTGCTGATCGCCAACGAGGTGCTGGACCCGACCGCGCTGGGCTGGCTGGCCGCCGAGTCCGCCGCCGGCTGGGAGGTGCTCCTCCAGGTCGACTCCGTGGCCGGGGTGCAGGCGGTGGCGGCGGCGGGCGGGCTGCCGGTGCTGGTCGAGCTCGGGCATCCGGGTGGGCGGACGGGCTGCCGTACCGTCGAAGAGGTTGTCGCCGTGGCCCGCGCGGCCGCGGATGCGCCGGGGGTCTCCCTGCTCGGGGTGACGGCCTACGAAGGCGCGCTGCCCGATGTCGAGGCGGTGGACGCGTTCCTGGCCACGTTGGTCGAGGCGGCCCGGGCGGTCGCCGACCTGGCCGGTCCCGAGGTGTTGGTCTCGGCCGGCGGCAGCGCCTGGTTCGACCGGGTGATCAAGGCACTTGAGGGGCAGTGGCTCGACGGCCACCGGGTCCGCGCGGTGTTGCGCAGCGGCGCCTCGGTGACCCACGACGACGGCTTCTACCGGGAGCGCACGCCGTTCAACCGCGAGCCGGGTGACGGGTCCCTGGCGGCCGCCCTGGAGATCTGGGCCCAGGTGCTGTCCACTCCGGAGCCCGGGCTGGCCATCGTGGGAATGGGCAAGCGGGACGCGCCTTTCGACGAGGGACTGCCGGTCACCGAGGGGCTGACCGTGACGAAGATGAACGACCACCACACGTACGTGACCGGCGGATCGCCCGCTGTCGGTGACCTGCTGCGCTTCGGTCTGTCGCACCCGTGCACCGCCTTCGACAAGTGGCGCTTCATCCCCGTGGTGGACGACGGGAACGTGGTCGTGGACGTGCTGCACACGTACTTCTGAGGGTTGACGGCCGGGGCTCCACACTCCACTCTGAGGGCAGTTCACCAACGAACTACTTACGAACCTGGTTCCTCAGTGAACGTCAGGAGTGCCCCTATGCGTCTGCGCCTGCGCTTGGCGGTTGCCGCCGCCCTCACCCTCACCGTGACCGCGTGCGCCCCGTCCACCTCGTCGCCCACCGCCGCGCCCTCGGACGGCGGCGCCCGCACCGGCACCCTCAAGGTGTGGCTCTTCGACGAGCCCAACCGCGCGCCCAAGGAGGCCGTGGCCCAGGAGGCGGTCGCCGAGTTCACCGCCGCGCACCCCGGCACCAAGGTCGACATCGCCTACCTGGCGGTCGACACCCGCAGCGAGCGCTTCAAGGGCGCCTTCAACGACCCGGCCAGCGCGCCCGACGTCGTCGAGTACGGCAACACCGACCTGCCCGAGTACGCGGCCGCGGGCGGGCTGGCCGACCTGGGCCCGGCCGTCACCGCCTGGCCCGAGGGCGCCGACCTGAGCGCCGACGCCAAGGCCAGCGCCACGTTCAAGGGCACGCTGCTCGGCGTCCCCTGGTACCTCGGCGTCCGCGCGCTGTACTACCGCACCGACGTGTTCACCGAGCTCGGCCTGCGCCCGCCGACCAGTCAGGCGGAGCTCACCGCGGCGGCCCGGACGATCCGCGCGAAGAAGCCGGAGCTGTTCGGCATCGCGGTCGGCGGCAAGTACACGTTCGGCGCGCTGCCGTTCATCTGGGACGCCGGCGGGGACATCACCTCGATCAACTCGGCGCAGTCGCGGGCCGGGCTGAAGGCGTACACGGATCTGCTGAAGCCGGACAACTGCCCGCCGCAGCAGTGCGCCGACCTCACCGGCGGCAAGACCGTCGAGCTGTTCGCCAGCGGCAAGGCCGGGATGGCCATCATCGGCAACTTCAACCGGGCCGCCGTCGAGGCGGGCGCGGCCAAGGGCAAGTACGCCGTGGTGCCGCTGCCCGGCAGCAAGCCCGGCTCGATCGCCCCGGCCTTCGCCGGCGGCAACAACCTGGGCATCATGCGCAACAGCCGGCGGCCGGCTCTCGCGGCCGACTTCCTCACCCTGCTGGCGAGCAAGAAATACCAGACCAAGATGTACGCGGCCATGGGCAACCTGCCGACGTTGCAGGCCGCCCGGACCGAGGTGGCCGGCCAGGAACCCTTCCTCAAGCCGTTCCTGTCCACCATCGACGCCGGGACGAAGTTCGTGCCGCTCGACCCCGGCTGGGGCAAGATCGACGCGCAGGCCGTACTGCCCACATTGATCTAGACGTTGTTCACCGGAATGGCAACGATCGTGGCGGCCACCGACGAGGCCGCCACGGCGATCAACGCGGCCCTGGGCAAGTGACCACCGCGCTGCCGGCGGTCCGGCCGCGCCCGCGCCGGCGCGGCTGGAC
>NZ_JBEZGQ010000525.1:0-5911 GCF_040650095.1 Actinoplanes sp. NPDC048791
CGGGGCGACGGCCGCGCGCGACGAGACGCACACCACCGAGCCGCCGCCGGCCGCCACCAGGTGGGGCAGTGCGGCCGCGGTCACCAGGTACGTCGGGCGCAGGTTGGACCGCAGGATCGCCTCGAAGTCCTCGATCGGCGTCTCGTGCACAGGCCCGCCGCCGGCATATCCACCGGCCAGGTTCACCACCGCGCGCAGGGGCGCACCGGGCTCAGCGGTCGCGACGGCCACCGCGTCGGCGACGGCCTCGGGGTCGGTCAGCTCAGCCGTGACCGAGAACACACCCTTGGGCAACCGCTCGGCGCCCGCCCGGACCGGGGCGACGACGCGCCAGCCCTGATCGCGCAGCACCTCTAGGACGGCCCCGCCGAGCCCGCCCGCTCCACCCGTAACCAGCACACTGCGCTCCATACCGAGAACCGTAACGGTGTGTTTCGCATCACTGCCGCCGGGACTCGGTGGAACGGCCGGGGCGGCCCGCCGAACGGCCGTCATTCCCGGGAGGGTCACCCGTACGGGCGAGTGAACTGGGGCTTGTCGTGCCGCATCGTGGCAGGTGGTCCCGTTCGCGGTCGGCGACGGGAGCTTTTGCCGTGGCGTTTGGGTCAAGCCGGACGGCAACCTGTCGATGCTGGACGTGAACCCAATCGGCTACCAGCCCGTACTGGGTAGTGATGAGCATCGCAGCGGAATCCGTGATGCCCGTCGCTGTGACGAAGAGGGGCCGATGGTGTCATGAAGCGGGCACAGGGTATGCGTCTCATCACGCATCCACCGGCGGGTGCTGCTCCGAATACCTCTGCAGGAGCCCTCTTCAGTAAGTATGCACGCGGCTCTCAGCTGATGCTCAGACACTCGTGACACTTTCGACTCACCAGCCGGAATCAGCGCAGGGCGCCAACTGTTCAGGTATGTGTCAGCACCGCAATGCATGAACTGCGGACGTTACGGGGAGGGCTGATGGACGCAGGTATTGCCCGTAACAGGGTTAGTGAAGGCAATGAGGGGACCGTGGGCAACGTGGAGAAGAACACCGTGATGAGGACCGACCAGGTCGCCGAGGAGCGCGACCTCGTCGGAGTCTACCTGCACGAAATCTCCCGGACGCCGCTGCTGGATGCTGCCAGGGAGGTCGACCTCTCCAAGGCAATCGAGGCCGGCCTCTACGCCGAGCACCTGCTCGACACCGGCGAGGTCCGTCGCGGCGTGAGCCGGGAAGAGCTGGAGCGGCTGGTCACCGAGGGCAAGCGGGCGAAGGATCTCTTCATTCGCGCCAACCTGCGACTGGTCGTGTCGATCGCCCGCCGTTACGTGCGCTCGGGCATGCCGATGCTCGACCTCATCCAGGAGGGCAACACCGGCCTCGTGCGCGCCGTCGAGAAGTTCGACTACGAGCGTGGCTACAAGTTCTCGACCTACGCGACGTGGTGGGTCCGCCAGGCCATCAGCCGGGCCATCGCCCAGCAGGAGCGCACCGTGCGCCTGCCCGTGCACCTGGTCGAGGACGTCAACCGGATGCGCAACGTCACCCGTCAGCTCGTCCGCGAGCTCGGCGCCGACCCGGAGCCCGCGCAGGTCGCCGCGGCGCTGGGCGTGACGGTGGAGCGCGTCACCGAGCTGACCCGCTGGGCCCAGGACACCGTGTCCCTGGACACCCCGGTGGGCGACGACGGCGACACCAACCTCGGCGACCTGGTCGCCGACAGCGACGCGCCGTCGCCCGAGGAGATCGTCCTGACCGCGCTGGAGCGTCAGCGCATCGAGGGACTGCTGAACCACCTCGACGACCGGTCGGCGGGCATCATGCGCGCCCGGTACGGCCTCGAGGACGGTCGCGAGCACTCGCTGACCGAGGTGGCGTCGCGGTTTTCGCTCTCCCGGGAGCGCATCCGCCAGCTGGAGATCCAGGCGCTCGGCCGGCTGCGTGAGCTGGCCCGGGCCGAGGGCCTGCAGGCCGCGTAAGGCAGACCGCCAGTACGGCGAAAGGCCGGTGACCCCCGCGGGGACACCGGCCTTTTCTCGTGCCTGCTACTCGGGTGACCCGGCTCAGGTGACCCGGCCGTAGCCGTTCGGGGTCATGATGTCGATCGTGCGCTTCTTGACGGGCTGGCCCGCGCGGGAGGCGTCGATGATCTGGCCACCGCCGACATAGATGCCGACGTGTCCGTTGCTGCGGTAGAAGACCAGGTCGCCCGGCTTGAGCTCGGACCGTGAGATCCGTGTCGTGGCGCTGTACTGAGCGGCGGCGTTGTGCGGCAGCGACTTGCCGGCGGCCCGCCACGCGGCGGAGGTCAGGCCCGAGCAGTCGTAACCGTCCGGTCCGTCCGCGCCGTAGTCGTACATCACGCCGAGGGCGTTGTAGGCGAAGGTGACAGCCTTACCGGCGGAGCCCGCGATGGACGGGATGTTGCCGGTGTACTTGCTGGACTTCTCCGTGGGCGAGCCGTAGGCGGCGGTGCGCATCGCGTACAGCTTCTTGAGGTCGCCCTCGATCTTCTTCTTGCGCGCGTTGAGGGCCTTGGCCTCGGCTTCCTGCTTCTTCTGGGTCGCCTTGAGGGCGGCCTGGCGCTCGGCGAAGTTCTCCGTCGTCGCGCGGTACTCCGCGATGTCGCGGCCGCGGCTGCGGGAGATCTGCTCGAGGATGCTCATCCGGTCCATGAGGTTGTCCGCGCCCTCGAGCACGACGTTCATGGTGCCGATGTTGCCCGTCTTGTACGCCGACGCCGCGATCGCGTCCATCTGCGAGCCGGCGGCCTCCAGGGCGGCCTTGGCCGGGCCCAGCGACGCGGCCAGCTTCTTTTCCTGGTCCTTGGTCTGCTTGAGGCTGATGTTCATCTTGTTGTACGACTCGACGACGTCCTCGAGCTGATCGGACGCCTTGTCGATCTTCTTCGTCAGCTCACTCGTCGACGGTTCCGCGTGTGCGGCGGTCGCGGTGGTGCCGGTGATCGCGATCGCCAGGGCGGCAACCACCAGCGCACGGAGCCTCGTGCGGGCGTGTGGCAACGGTTTGTGGCCTTTCTTCCGCTCGGGCCGCCTACCGGGTTAGCTGACGGGTTCGGGGCGGGAAGAAGGCCCCTACCGCTCGCGCGGATTCACCCCGGTGCTGCTTCGGTTGGTTCCCCGGTTCGTCGTGGCGGAGGCGGTGACCGTGGGGGATCTGGTCGCCGTTTCCGCCGGCGAGGATTCGGCGGCGTTGGCCGGCGCCACCGAGGGTGTGGCTGCGGACCGGACCAACCGCATTAACTTATCGGCGCGCGGCATTAACACAAGAGCCCGTAGAGTGACTTGCGCCAATGATCACAAATAAGAGAATGATCCCGATAACGGCGGGCAACAAATCCGTTCCGCAGCGTTACTTTTTCTACTCTGCCATGACCGGCGGGGAAGTGCGTGCGGCCGGGACCCACTTGTGGGAGACGACCCGTTCGGCCCAGAAGGAGAAGAACGGGATCGTGCCGGCCAGCATCACCAGCAGCATCCGGCCCAGCGGCCAGTGCGCCCGGCGGCTCAGGTCGAAGGCGGCGACCAGGTAGACCATGTACAGGAAGCCGTGGATCGGGCCGATCGCGGCCACCACGGTGTCGTTGTCACCCAGGTACTTCAGCGGCATGCCGACCAGCACGAGCGCGATCAGGACCACGCCGACGATCCAGGCGATGATCCGGTAGCGGGTGAGGGCTCCCTGCACGGTGCACGTCCTTCTTGAACTCGACGGTCTGAACTCAGCCGGCGCTGGCGCGGCGGCCGGGATAGTCGCTCGGCCGGGCTCCGGGGTGGGCGGCCAGCCAGCTGAGGTAGTCGTTGTAGGCGGCCAGCTCGGGATCGTCGTCGGCCGGCGCCACCTGCGCCACCGGCACGCGGACCGGGCGGCGCACGGTCACCGGGGCATCCTGGCGCGGCACGGGCGGCTGCTCCGGTTGTGGCTCAGCCTCCGCGGGCCCGTCCTGCTCGGCGGCGCGGGCGGCGCGGCGCTCCTGCTGGACCTCGCGGAACCAGATGAACACCACGAAGAGGGCGAACACCGGCCATTCGAAGGTGTAGCCCCAGCTGAGCGAGTTGCCACCGGTGGCCCGGCTGAACTGCCACCAGCCCAGGGCCAGGAAGCCGGCCACGAGCACGAGCGCCAGGATGTGGCGCGCGATCCACGCGGGGGTCCACAGCCCTTTCATGTCCCTCAGCGTACCGGCGGGTTTGGCGGCAGGGCGCACGGGCAACCGTTGCAGCAAGTACTTCAGCGACCGAGGAAGGGAGCGCCGTCATGACCGACGCCCGGCTCGACTCCGCCGGCGACGAGACCGTCGTCTCCGAGAACGGCATCGACCCCGCGGGGCTGGCCGACGACGATCTGTTCCGTGAGCTGGCCAGCCTGCACCGCACCCGGCTGCAGACGTTGCGGCACGGGCCCGACGCCGCCCTGGCCAACCACCTGCGGCGGACCGAGGAGCTGGAGAACGCGTACCTGTCCCGGTACCCGGGCCGTGAGGTCGATCCGGGCCGGCTCACCCAGGACTTCTGAGAGGACCCCGGACTTCATGATCTCCTCGGTACGCGGCCGGCTGAACCGGCTGCGGCGGGACTACGCACCCCACGAGCACCGGCCGCTGGACGGCTACGTCGCCACGATGGGGGCGTTCGGATTGCTCGCCGGCAGTCTGGCCGCCGCCGCCAAGCTGACCGCGAAGCCCGTACCGGACCGGCCGGCCACCGCCGACATCGTGTTGATCTCCATCGCGA
Organism: Actinoplanes sp. NPDC048791; assembly: GCF_040650095.1. Classification (NCBI taxonomy): domain Bacteria; kingdom Bacillati; phylum Actinomycetota; class Actinomycetes; order Micromonosporales; family Micromonosporaceae; genus Actinoplanes; species Actinoplanes sp. NPDC048791. The sequence continues at coordinate 4,738 of NZ_JBEZGQ010000525.1, forward strand.
CGCACAAGCTGAGCCGGCTGATCGCCAAGGACGCGATCACCAGCCCGCTGCGCGCGCCGTTCACCCGCTATGCGGAGCCGGGCGGCAGCGGCGAGATCAACGAAGAGGTACGCGACCAGGGCAGCTCCCTGCGCCACTCCGTCGGTGAGCTGGTCAGCTGCCCGTTCTGCCTGGCGGTGTGGGTGGCCACCGGGCTCACCAGCGGTCTGGTCTTCGCGCCCCGGCTGACCCGGCTGGCGGCCACGGTCTTCACCGCCACGGCCGCCTCCGACTTCCTGCAGATGGCGTACTCCCTGGCCAAGGAGGCCGCGGAGGGTGACCGGCAGAGCGACGAGGACGACCGGCCGGCGCTGGCCCAGGCGGCCTGACCCCGGCACGAGAAAGCCCCCGGTCGCTCGACCGGGGGCTTACCGCTGTGCTGGGTGACGCGGTCAGGGCGGGCCCTCTCGCTCCAGGCCGGACCAGCCGCGCGAGCTTTCTTCCTCGCCCTTCTCGCCCTCGATGACCTCCCGGTCCACCGCGGTGTCGGAGTGCTCGCCGGCGAAGTCGCTGTCGCCGTCCGGTACGGCCTCCTCGTCGCCGAAGGCCGGCAGGCGTTCGTTCTGCTGGGTCATCTCGCTCCTTGGTCGGGCATCGAGGTCGTCGGGGCTTCGACGGGGATCAGGTGTCCAGCGCCCGCAGCGCCTCGGCCGCCTCGTCCTGGGCGTACTCGCCCTCGGGCAGCGCGTCGATGCGGGTCAGGGCGGTGGCGGGCAGGTCGGCGGCGATGGCCCCGCGCTGCAGGTCGGCGCTGCTGAGCCGTTCCTGCCCGGTGAAAGCCTCGTCGAGGTAGTCGTCCAGCACCTTCAAGTCACTCACGCTGCTTCGTCTACCCGGGGGGCAGGTCGTCAAACGGTGTGGCCTGAGTCACAACCACTACCGGAATCGGCGGGCCCGGCCGACGGTTGGATCAGATGTCGGTGTGATCAGTGTCCCCGGGCCTCACCCTTTGCCTTCGCGGATTACCGTTCGGCTGGAGCCGCGTTGAGCCTTTCGCCGAGAGGCGACCTGCACACCGACATCTGCGATCGCGCCGCTCCCGGTCCGCCGGGAGCGGGGCATTTTGGATCGGGGGCCAGGGCCCCGCGGCCGGGCGCGGGGGGGCCTCGGTAATTTTGGGGGTTAGGGTGCCCGC
>NZ_JBEZGQ010000526.1:0-5902 GCF_040650095.1 Actinoplanes sp. NPDC048791
GTCCGCGGCGCCGGTCGAGGCCGGCGCGCACCCGGGCCGGCAGACCGGCCAGGCCGGTGGGCGCGAAGACGACGACGAGCACGACGACGGCGCCGTAGCCGATCTGAGCGACCGTGGGGTGGTCGACCAGGGCCTCGCGGACCAGGAACAGGCCCACCGCGCCGACCACGCAGCCGATCAGGCTCTGCCGTCCGCCGATGATGACCATGCCGAGCAGCAGGAACATGTTGGCGATGCCGAACGATTCCGGGGCCACGTAACGGATCAGCCCGGCGTAGAGCACACCGGCCAGCCCGCCGTAGACACTGGCGAGCAGGAACGCCACCATGCGCAGCATCGGCACCTCGGCGCCGAGCGCTCCCGCGGCCAGGGCGTCGTCGCGCATGGCCCGCATCCGCCGGCCCAGCCCGGTCCGCACCACGAACAACCCGAAGGCCAGCGAAACCGCGAAGACGATCAGTTCCAGGTAGTAGTACAGGTACTCGCTGGACAGGTCGATGCCCGGCAGGGTGGGCACGGGGATGGCCGAGATCCCCTCCGCGCCGCCACTGAGCTCGGCGTTGGTGACCCAGTTGGTGAAGGCCAGCGCCAGCCCCAGCGTCACGATGCCCAGGTAGTGCGACTGGACCCGCAGCGCGGGCGTGCCGACCACCAGGCCGACCGCGACGGTCGCCGCGAGCGCCAGCAGCGCGGAGATCCAGAAGCCGTGGCCGCCCTCGGTGGTGAGGATGGCGGTCGCGTACGCGCCGACGCCGAAGAACGCGACCTGGGCCAGGTTCACCTGCCCGCCGACGCCCATGCACAGGCCCAGCCCCACGGCGAGGATGGCGAAGATGACGATGACGTTGACGACGTGGATGGCGTACGAGTCGAGGCCGTAGGGCAGCAGCCAGGCGGCGACGCCGATCAGCGCGATCACTGCGATGCGGTATCTCATGCCCGGTTGACCGTCCGCTCGCCGAAGATGCCGGTCGGGCGCACCATGATGATCACCGTGAAGACCAGGAAGGTGACCAGCTCGGAGTAGCCCTGGAAGTGCCCGGCGGTGAAGGAGTCGAGGATGCCGATCGCGAGCCCCCCGACGATCGCGCCCGGAATGCTGCCGAAGCCGCCGAGGATGGCGGCGGCGAAGCCTTTGATGCCGAGCGCGCCGCCGAGCGCGGGGCTGACGTAGAGCAGCGGACCGACCAGGCCGCCGGCCAGCGCGGCCAGCCCGGCGCCGATCATGAACGCGATGGCGTTGCTGCGCCCGACGTGGATGCCGACGGCGGTGGCCGCCTCGTGGTCCATGGCGACCGCCTGCATCGCGGTGCCCGTCTTCGTGCGGGACAGGAAGAGCACCAGCAACACGGTGGCGACGGCGGCAATGGCCAGGACCACCAGATCGTACGTACGGATACGCAGGCCGAACAGGTCGAGCGGGGCGGACGGCACCGGCGACGGCACGGCCCGGCCGGTGGCGCCCCAGATCATGATGATCAGCGCGTCGAGCACGATGCCGAAGCCGATGGTGCCGATCAGCATGAGGTCGAAGTCCCGGTTCTCCAGCGGACGCAGCACCCGCTCGATGACCAGGCCGATCGCCCCGGTCACGGCGATCGCCACGATCATGGCCAGAGCGAACGGCAGCCTGGTGGACAGGTAGAAGGTGGAGGCGAGGTAGGCGCCGACGGTCACGACGTTGCCGTGCGCGAAGTTGACCAGCCCCATGGTGCGGTAGACCAGGGAGAACCCGAGCGCCACCAGGGCGTACACGGCTCCGAGACTGACCCCGCCGACGATCGTCTGCAGAAAGACCTGCATGGGCTCTCCCTGGCCGGTCAGCTGGTGACGGCGACGAGCTTGCCGTCGCGGATGGTGCCGATGGACGTCTCGAAGATGCCGACGCCGGTCTGGTCGAAGGCGAAATCGCCGAGCAGGCCCTGGTACTTGGTGGCCCGGATGGCATCGGCGAGCGCCTTGCCGTCGGCGAGGTTGCTGGTCTTCAACGCGGTCAGCAGGATCTGGGCGCCGTCGTAGGCCTTGGCCCCGTGCAGCTCGGCGTCCTCGGTGAACTTCGCCTTGTACGCGGCGGCGAACTTCTTCGACGCGTCGCTGACCTCGTTGCTCAGATACGGCGAACTGACGATCGTGCCTTCGGCGTTCTTCGCCCCGGCGGTGTCGATGAAGACCGGCGTGCCCTGCGGCGCGGCGCCCGCGAAGGTGGCGGTGATGCCGAGGTCACGGGCCTGCTTGACGATCAGGCCGGATTCGACCTCTTCGGCGCCCAGGAAGATCACCTTGGGGTTCTTCTGGCGGATCCCGGTGAGCACCGCGCTGAAGTCCTTCTGCTCGGTGGTGACGACCTGGTCGGCCAGTGGGGTGACGCCGCGGCTCTGCAGGGCCTTGAGGAACGCGTCGTGCTCACCCTTGCCGTACCCGCCGTTGTTGGTGATCATCGCGATGCTCTTGATGCCCTGCTGGTCCACGATGTGCTTGGCCAGCGTCTCGTCGTACGTGGTGCTGGTCGGCCCGTTGAGGAAGAGGAACTCGCTGCCGGCGCCGACCAGCCCGGGCGACTGGCCGGAGGTGATGTTCGGGATCTCGGCCTGTTTGAGGATGGGCGCCATGGCGATGGTCACCGCGCTCTCCGCCGTGCCGATCATGGCGACGTAGTTCTCGCTGTCGATCTTGCGGGCCAGGTTGGTGCCGATGGTCGGGTCGCCCTGGTCGTCGAAGACGTCGAGCTGGATCTGCCGGCCGTTGATGCCGCCCTGGGCGTTCCACTCGTCGACGGCCAGCCGGGCACCCTTGAGCTCCCAGGCGCCCAGCGAGCTGAGCTGGCCGCTCTGCGCATCGACCAGGGCGATCTTGACAGGCCCGGAGTCGTCTCCGGACGTTTCGTCGTTCTCGCCCGGCGCGCTGCATCCGGCAGCGAGCAGGGTCGCGGCAACGAGAACGGATATGGCGGTGGCGCGGTGACGGAGCATGAGCGTCTCACCTCTACCAATCAGCAGGATTCAGTCGAAAAGGCCCTGGTAGATGTCCTTGATGTTCCAGTGGCCGGGGGTGGGTACGGGTTCGTTGACCATCGGCACGTCGATCACCGCGGGGCGGCGGCGCTCGATGGCCGTCCTCAGGGCGACGGTGAGGTCGCCCGGTTCCCCGACCGCGTAGCCGTCGGCGCCACAGGCGCGGCCGAGGGCGGCGAAGTCAGGGCTGTACGGGTTGCCGTCCGGATCGACGAAGTCACACCCGTAGCTGCGGCCGAACGCGCTCGACTGCAGGTCGGAGATCGTGCCGTGGGCACGGTTGTTCATCACCAGGAAGATGACCGGCAGGCCCCGTTCGACGGCCATCGGCAGGGCCGGCAGCTGGGCACTCATCCCGCCGTCGCCGATGAGCGCGACGACCACCCGTTCCGGCTGCGCGATCTGCACGCCGAGGGCGGCGGCCGGGCCGAATCCCATGGTGGAGGCGCCGCCCGGGGTGATGAACCGGCCGGCCGCCGGCAGCGGATAGCACTGGGCCACCCCGTTCTTGTTCCAGCCGACGTCGGTGACCAGCACCGCGTCGGCGGGCAGGGCCGCGCGCACGTCGGCCAGGATCCGCTCGGGCCGCAGCGGGAACTGGTCGCTGCGGCCGCGTTCGGCGCTGGCCGCGAACATCTCGGCGCGGGCCGTGTGGATCTGCTCGCGCAGGGCGGGGCGGGCCGTGACCGGGACCTGCCGCCGGTGCACGGCGTCGAGGATCCGGCGTACGGCCAGGCCGGCGTCGGCCACCACCCCGATCTCGACCGGGTAGTTGCGGCCGATCTCGGCCGGGTCGATGTCGATCTGGATCAGCCGGCTCGGCGGGAAGCTCCAGGTGAACCGGGGATCCCAGGAGCTGGCGTCGGTCTCGGCGAACCGGGTGCCGATGGCCAGCACCAGGTCGGCGTCGCGGGCGTACGCGTTGGTCTCGGCCAGTCCCCAGAATCCGGTCATGCCCATCACGAGCGGGTGCTCGTCGGGCAGGGCACCCTTGGCCATCAGCGAGTGGGCGACCGGGATGTCCAGGTGCTCGGCCAGTTCCCGCAGTGCCTGCCGGCCCGCGGGTCCACCCAGGCCGCCACCGAGGTAGATCAGCGGCCGCTCGGCGGCGACCAGCTGGGCGGCGATCCGGTCGGCGTCGGCCGGCGCCAGATCGGGCCGGGAGGACAAGACCGGCAGCGGACTGGGGGTGACGGAGTCGGGCAGGGGCCGGGAGAAGATGTCCATCGGCACGTTGAGCAGGACCGCGCCGGGACGGCCGGAGGTGGCCGTCCAGAACGCCCGCTCGGTGAACCGGAGCAGGTCCTCGACCCGCTGAACCTGCCAGGCGCGCTTGACGAACGGGCGGTAGACGGCCGTCTGGTCGGCGTCCGCGTGCAGGTTGACTTCCTGGTGCGGATGACGGCCGTACATGTAGGAGGGGATGTCGCCGGAGATGGCGACCAGCGGCACCGAATCGAGGGCCGCGGTGGCGACGCCGGTGACCGCGTTCATCATTCCGGGGCCGACGTGCATCAGCACCACGCCGGGTTTGCCGGTGGCCCGGGCGTAGCCGTCGGCCGCGTGCGCGGCGGTCTGTTCGTGGCGGGCGATGACGAACTCGATCGGGCTGCGGCCGAGCGCGTCCAGCAAAGCGATGTTGGTGTGGCCGCACGTGCCGAAGATGTACTCGACGCCGTAACCGGCCAGTTGCTCGACGAGGGCGCCGGCGGCGGTGCGCTGGGCGACGGTGGGCGCGGACATCAGTTCTCTCCCCAGATCGACAGGCCGTGCAGCATGAGCGTCTTGACGACCGTGAAGTCCTCGACCATGTAGCGCGGCGACTCGCGTCCGAACCCGGAGTCCTTGACGCCGCCGAACGGGACGTGGTCGAGGCGGAAGTTGGACGAGCCGTTCACGACCAGGCCGCCGACGTCGAGCTCGCGCCAGGCGGTGAGGATGCGCCCGACGTCGCGGGTGAACAGCCCGGCCTGCAGACCGAACCGGCTCGTGTTGCAGGTGGCCAGCACCTCGTCGAAGTCGTCGAAGGGCAGCACGCTGACCAGGGCGCCGAAGACCTCCTGGGTGATCACCGAGGCGTCGGCCGGTGGGTCGGCGACCACGGTCGGGCTGAGGGTGGCGCCGTCACGCCGGCCGCCGACGGTGATCCGGGCGCCGCCCGCGACGGCTTCGGTGGCCCAGCTCAGGACGCGTTCGGCGGATCGATCGTCCACCATCGAGCCGACCTCGGTCGCCGGGTCGAGCGGGTCGCCGACCCGCAGGCCGGCGACCGCCGCGGTCATCAGGTCGACGAACTCGGTGTAGCAGGACCGCTGGACGTAGACGCGCTGCACCGAGATGCAGCTCTGCCCCGAATTGCTGTAGCCGGTGCGGGCGCACACCTTCGCGGCGGCCGCGAGGTCGGCGTCGTCGCAGACGATGGTCGCGGCGTTGCCGCCCAGCTCCAGCACCAGCCGCTTGCCTCCGGCGGCCCGGGCCACCGCGGCCCCGGTCTCGGCACTGCCGGTGAAGCTGATGACGGCGACCTCGGGGGCGGCGCACAGGGCGGCGCCGATCTCGCCGTCACCGTGCAGGAGCTGCACCGACTCGACGGGCGCCCCGGCCTCCAGCAGGAGGGCGACGATCGCCGCGGAGGTTGCCGGGGCCTGGGGTGGCGCCTTCACGATGGTGCTGTTCCCGGCCGCGAACGAGGCGCCGAGCTTGTGCGCCAGCAGGTTGGCCGGCGCGTTGAACGGCGTGATGGCCAGGGCCACGCCGGCCGGTGCGCGATAGGTCAGGGCGGTGTTGCCGACCCCGCGCGCCCAGCCGGCCACCGGCAGCAGTTCACCGCCGATCTGGCGGGCCTCGGCCGCGCACACGGCGAACGTGTCGGCCACCCGGTCGAGCTCGCC
>NZ_JBEZGQ010000527.1:0-5892 GCF_040650095.1 Actinoplanes sp. NPDC048791
GCTCGCCCGGGCGGCCGAGCGGATCGACGTGACCGTCCGCCCGCCGCTGCGCCGGTCACTGCCGCGCTGGTCGCTGCCGCTGCTGCCGCTGCTGGGCGCGCTGGTGGCCGGGATGTGCGCGCTGGTCGCGGCCGGGCTGGTGACCTTCGGGGGTACGGGGATCCCGGGCGGTGCCGTGCTGCGCGGACTGGGCTGGCTGGCGTTCGTGGTCGCGCCGTCCGCGGGCGTACCGGTGGCTGCCGCGCTCGCCCACCGCAAGCTGCGGGCCCGGCTCGACATCGGCGGGATCGGGCTGACCCTGATCGGCGGGATGCTCGCCGCGACCGTGCTCTCGGTGACCTTCGCGTCCTCCCGCTGACCTGCCCCCCGTATGGTCTCTGCCTATGGAAGAGACCGCGATCGAGGTCAATGGCCTGCGCAAGCTCTACGGTGACACCGCCGCCGTGGACGGCCTCGATCTCACGGTCCGGCGCGGCGAGATCTTCGCGCTGCTCGGACCGAACGGGGCCGGCAAGACGACCACTGTGGAGATTCTCGAGGGCTACCGCCGGCGCGACGGCGGGCAGGTGAGCGTGCTCGGGGTGGACCCGGCCGTGGTGCACGGCCGGGGCACCCGTACGGATCCGGCCGTCCGGCGCTGGCGGGAGCGGGTCGGCATCGTCCTGCAGGGCACCGGCGAGTTCGACGAGCTGACCGTGGGCGAGGTCGTCGCCCACTTCGCCCGCTTCTACCCCGCCCCCGACGACCCGGCCGCGGTGATCGACCGGGTCGGCCTGTCCAGCAAGGCCCGGGCCCGCACGCACACCCTCTCCGGCGGCCAGAAGCGCCGCCTCGACGTGGCCCTGGGCATCATCGGCCGCCCCGAGCTGCTCTTCCTGGACGAGCCCACCACCGGCTTCGACCCGCAGGCCCGGCGCGAGTTCTGGGCGCTGATCCGGGACCTGGCCGGGGCCGGGACCACGATCGTGCTGACCACGCACTACCTGGAGGAGGCGGAGACCCTGGCCGACCGGGTCGGGGTCATCACGGCCGGCCGGCTCATCGCGGTGGACACGCCCCGCGAGCTCGGCAACCGGGACTCTGCTCTGGCGACCGTCTCCTGGCGTACCCCCGAAGGGGTCTGGGAACGCGCGGAGAGCGCGACGCCGACGGCGCTGGTGGCCGACCTGGCCGCGCGCTTCGACGGCGAGGTGCCGGGCCTGACCGTCACCCGGCCGACGCTGGAGGACATCTACCTCACCATGATCGGAGCGAAGGCATGAACCTCGGCCTCAGGCAGGGTGTGCTGGAGATCCGGCAGTTCCTGCGCAGCCGCGAGCAGGTGATGTTCACGCTGGCCTTCCCGGCGATCCTCATCCTGGTCTTCGGCTCGATCTTCTCCGGCGACATCGGCAACGGCGTCAAGTTCACCCAGTACTTCGTCACCGGCATGATCGCCACCGGGCTGATGACGGCCGGCTTCCAGGCGCTGGCCATCCAGATCCCGCAGGAACGCGACCGGGGTGTGCTCAAGCGGCTGCTCGGCACGCCGATGCCGCGCTGGGTCTACTTCGCCGGCAAGGTGCTGATGGTGGCGTTCATCGCGGTGCTGGAGACCGTCATCCTGCTGACCGTGGCGACGCTGCTGTTCGACCTGGACCTGCCGGACACCGCGGCGAAGTGGCTGACGTTCCTGTGGGTGTCGGTGCTGGGCATCACCGCGTGCACGCTCTGCGGGGTGGCGTTCTCGTCGCTCGCGCGTACAGGTCGCAGCGCTCCCGCCGTGGTCACCCCGGTCGCGCTGATCCTGCAGTTCATCTCCGGGGTGTTCTTCGTCTTCACCAGCCTGCCGGGCTGGATGCAGAACGTCGCCGCGCTGTTCCCGCTCAAGTGGATGTGTCAGGGGCTGCGCGCGGTGTTCCTGCCCGAGCAGTTCGCCGCGCAGGAACCCGGCGGCTCGTACGACCTGCCCAAGGTCGCCCTGGTGCTCGGGGTGTGGTGCCTGGTGGCCCTCGTCCTGTGTCTGACCACGTTCCGATGGACCACCAAGCGCGACGGCTGACTACTCGCCGTACGAGTAGAAGCCCTTGCCGGTCTTGCGACCGAGGTCGCCGGCGGTGACCATGCGCTGCAGCAGCTCCGGCGGGAAGAACTTCTCGTCCGCGGTGTCGTGGTAGATGTTCGACGTCGCGTTGAGCATGACGTCCAGGCCGGTCAGGTCGACGGTGGCCAGCGGGCCCATGGCGTGCCCGAAGCCGAGCTTCATCACCGTGTCCAGGTCGGCGGCCGACACCACGCCGGTCTCGACCAGCTTGATCGCCTCGACCAGCAGCGCGGAGAAGAGCCGGTTGGAGACGAAGCCGGCCACGTCCCGCTTGACCTCGACGCAGGTCTTGCCGACCTCCTCGGCGAAGTTGCGCGCACTGGCCATCGTCTCGTCCGAGGTCTGGTAGCCGCGGACCAGCTCGACCAGCTTCATCATCGGCACCGGCGAGAAGAAGTGGATGCCCACGACCGACTCCGGCCGCGAGGTGACCGCCGCGATCTGGGTGATCGGGATGGCCGAGGTGTTGGTGCCGAGCACCGCGCCGGGCTTGCAGATCTTGTCGAGCGCGCGGAAGACCTCGTGCTTGGCCTCCAGCTTCTCGAAGATCGCCTCGACCACCACGTCGGCGTCGGCCATCGCGTCGAGCTCGGTCGTGGTGGTGATCCGGGCGACCGCCGCCTCGGCGTCCTCCGCCGAGATCTTGCCCTTGGTCGCGAAGCGGCCCAGGGACTCCCGGATCGCCGCCACGCCCCGGGCCAGCGAGGCCTCGTCCAGGTCCCGCAGGGTGACCTGCCAGCCGGCCTGGGCCGCCACCTGGGCGATGCCCGAACCCATCAGACCGGAGCCGATGACCGCGAGTCGACCCGCCATGTGTGCTCTCCTTCTCCACGTTGAGGTAACGCCGACAGCCTAGCCGCCGTGCTTAACGAACGCTCAGGGCCTCGATCGGGGCAAATCCCGGGAAATCCCCCGTCGCCGGTGCCAGACTGTGCCCATGCCACCAAGCGACGGCTGGTACCTCCTCGGGCCGTTCATCGCCGTCGCCCTCGTCGGTTTCCTCGGCGCGATCTTCTGGCGGATGGGACTGCAGTGGACGCAGGCCCGCGAGGACCCGCTCCGCGAGCTGTACTCGGGCCTGGCCATCTTCGGCGAGGCCGAGGACTACGGCCTGCTCTGCCCGGCCGCGGCGACCGACGACCCGGACATCGCCGAGGAGATCCGCACCCTGCTGGCGGCCGCGGGCATCCGCTCGACCTCGGCGGTACGCCCGGACGGCCGGCTGCTGGTGCTGGTCTTCCCGGAGGAAGTGGACGAGGCCCGCCGGCTCGTCGGCGGCTCCCCGGCGCTCTGACTCAGAAATCGAACGTCGGCTCGGCGACCACCGCGCGCTCGACGTCCACGCCCAGGCTGGCCAGGTCCGACACGAAGTCCGGGTAGCCGCGGTCGATGTGGTGCACCTCGCCGACCTCGGTGACGCCGTCCGCGCACAGCCCGGCGATGACCAGCCCCGCGCCCGCCCGGATGTCGGTGGCCCGGACCGGCGCGCCAGAGAGGCGCTCGCGGCCGTTGACCACCGCGTGGTGGCCGTCGGTACGGATGTCGGAGCCCAGCCGGACCATCTCGTTCACGAACATGAACCGGCCGTCGAAGATGTTCTCGGTGATCAGCGAGGAGCCCGCGCTCACCGCGGCCAGCCCGATCGCCATCGGCAGCAGGTCCGTGGCGAAGCCCGGGTACGGCAGGGTCACGATGTCGACGGCCTTGGGGCGGTCGTCCATGCGTACCCGGAACTGGTTGTCACCCGGCTCGACCACCGCGCCGGCCGAGACCAGCTTGTCCAGGGCGATCGCCAGGTATTCCGGCCGGACGCCGTGCACGGTGACGTCGCCGCGGGTCATCGCCGCACCGAACGCCCAGGTGCCGCCGACGATCCGGTCGCCCACCGTGGTGTGCCGCACCGGCTTGAGCGCCTCGACGCCCTCGACGGTCAGGGTGGAGGTGCCGGCGCCGTCGATCTGCGCGCCCATCGCGGTCAGCATGTCGCAGATGTCGACGATCTCCGGCTCGCGGGCGGCGTTGTCGATCTCCGTGACGCCCTTGGCCAGGACCGCGGCCATCAGCAGGTTCTCGGTCGCGCCGACGCTGGGGAAGTCCAGCCAGATCTTGCCGCCGTGCAGGCCGCCGGGGGCCGAGGCGATCACGAAGCCGTGCTCGCCGGAGATCTCCGCGCCCATCCGGGCCAGGCCGGCGACGTGCATGTCGAGCCCGCGGGAGCCGATCGCGTCGCCGCCCGGGTGCGCGACCCGCACGTAGCCGCGGCGGGCCAGCAGCGGGCCCAGCACGCAGATGGACGCGCGCAGCCGGCGCACCAGGTCGTAGTCGGTCTCGCTGCCGGGCTCGGCGGGCACGTCGATGGTCGCCTCACCGTTGGCCAGCGACACCTCGCAGCCCAGCCGGCGCAGCACCTCAGCCATGATCGCCACGTCGGTGATGCGCGGCACGTTGGCCACCACGCTGCGGCCCTCGGCGAGCAGGGCGACCGCCATGAGCTTGAGCGCGGAGTTCTTCGCGCCGCCGACTGTGACGTCGCCGGACAGACGGGCGCCACCCTTGACTCTGATCACATCCACGCGGGCCATCGTATGGGTCGCGCCCACCCGCCTCCGTAGGGTGGGGGGCATGGCCGTGCATCTCACCCGCATTTACACCCGCACCGGCGACGCCGGTTCGACCCGCCTGGGCAACAACGAGGTGGCCGCGAAGACCGATCCCCGGGTCGTCGCGTACGCGGACGCCGACGAGTGCAACGCCGCGATCGGGGTGGCGCTCGCGATGGGCGCGCTCGCCCCGGACGTGAAGAGCGTGCTCACCGCGGTGCAGAACGACCTGTTCGATGTGGGCGCCGACCTGTGCAACCCGCTGGCCGAGGACCCGCCGTACCCGCCGCTGCGGATCACCGAGGCGTACGTGACCCGGCTCGAGGGCTGGTGCGACGAATACAACGAGCAGCTGCCGGAGCTCGACTCGTTCGTGCTGCCGGGCGGGACGCCGGGGGCGGCGCTGCTGCACGTGGCGCGCACGGTCGCCCGCCGCGCGGAACGCTCGGCGTGGGCGCTCTACGAGGTCGAGCAGGAGCGCACGTCGCTGCTGCCGGCGAAATACCTGAACAGGCTCTCCGACCTGCTGTTCATCCTGGGCCGCACGGCCAACCCGGGCGGCGACGTGAAGTGGGTGCCGGGCGGGGTCTCTTGACCCTGCTTTACGGGCGCGCTGGGCCCTTGGGGATTGCTGCTCGGTGAGCTGGGCTGGCAGCCGTACCAGAAATGGCCGAAGGGCCACTCGTGGCGGCACGGGGACGTGTATCTGATGCTGGAGCAGTCCCCGGGCGCTGTCCGGCACCGTGCACGACCGGCGGGCGCCCGGCCTGAACCACCTGGCGTTCACGGTGGCCGGTGAGGCCGAGGTGGACCGGCTCACCGAGGCGGCACCGGCACGCGGCTGGTCACTGATGTTCGCCGACCGGCATCCGCGCGCGGGCGGGCCGGAAAGCTATGCGGCCTACCTGGAGGACGCCTGGGGGTATGAGGTGGAGCTTTGTTCTGGGCCGCCCTCTTGAATTCTTAGATTCACGGCTACGCGTCTCTGGGTGCACAACCGCATCAGTGGGGCTGACGTCCCCGCAGCTTTCTGGCCCGTGCCGGGTCAAGGCCGTGGGATCTGCTGCCGGGCGGTCCGGTCGTTCCGCGCCGAGGGGTCAGCGGGCCGACGTGCGACGTGCCGGCGGTCCGGCGTGCATTGGGCCGGCAAGCCCTGGGCAGGCGTGCGGTGGGCCGGTGGGCCAGCGGGCGCTGGGACGGGCCGGCGGG
>NZ_JBEZGQ010000528.1:0-5879 GCF_040650095.1 Actinoplanes sp. NPDC048791
GCGAGGCCGACGACCTGGCCGACGCGCTGGGCTGCCTGATCTCGCCCGACCGGGTCGCCGTCTTCCCGTCCTGGGAGACCCTGCCGCACGAGCGCCTCTCGCCCCGTTCCGACACCGTCGGGCGCCGGCTGGCCGTGCTGCGCCGCCTGGCCCACCCGGACGCCACCGGCGTCGAGCCGGTCCAGGTCGTCGTCGCGCCGGTCCGCAGCCTGCTCCAGCCCCAGCTCAAGGGCCTGGGCGACCTCGAGCCGGTGGAGCTGGCCACCGGCGGCACCGCCGAGCTGGAGACCGTCGCGCGGCGGCTCACCGACATGGCGTACGCGCGGGTCGACCTGGTCACCAAGCGCGGCGAGTTCGCCGTGCGCGGCGGCATCCTCGACGTCTTCCCGCCCACCGACGAGCACCCGTCCCGGGTCGAGTTCTGGGGCGACGAGGTGGAGGAGATCCGCACCTTCGCCGTCGCCGACCAGCGCACGATCGAAGAGGTCCCGCGACTCTGGGCCCCGCCCTGCCGCGAGCTGCTGCTCACCCCGCAGGTGCGCGCCCGCGCCGCCGAGCTGGCCGAGCAGCACCCCGAGATCGGCGAGATCCTGGAGAAGCTGGCCGACGGCATCCCGGTCGAGGGCATGGAGTCGCTGGCCCCCGCGCTCATGGACGGCACCGACTCGATGGAGCTGCTGATCGACTGCATGCCGCGGGGCACCCACGTGCTGCTCTGCGACCCCGAGCGGATCCGCACCCGGGCGCACGACCTGACCCGTACCTCCGACGAGTTCCTGGAGGCCAGCTGGGCCGCGGCCGCCGTCGGCGGCCAGGCCCCGATCGACGTCGGCGCCGCCGCGTTCAAGACCCTCGCCGACGTACGCGCCCACGCCGCGGTCCTGCACCAGCCGTGGTGGACCGTCTCGCCGTTCGGCCTGGACCCGACGCAGGAGCCCGCCGCCACGGACACCCCGTGGCTGGAGACGCCCGCCGTCGAGGTCGCACCCGACCTCGGCGACGCCATCAGCCTGCACGCCCAGCCCGTGCCGCTCTACCACGGCGACACCGCCAAGCTCGCCGCCGACCTGCGGCAATGGGCCGGCGAGCAGTGGGCCATCGCGCTGGTCTTCGAGGGCCACGGCACCGCCCAGCGCGCCACCGAACTGCTGCGCGACGCCGGCCTCGGAGTCACCCCGGTCGACGCCATCGAGACCGCAATCGAGCCGGGCCAGCTCCTGGTCACCTGCGGCGGGCTCAACCACGGCTTCGTCGACGAGAGCTCCCGGCTCGCGATCATCACCGGCAACGACATCACCGGCGGCCGCGGCGCGTCCACCAAGGACATGCGCAAGATGCCCAGCCGGCGGCGCAACACCATCGACCCGCTCGAGCTCAAGCCGGGCGACCACGTCGTGCACGAGCAGCACGGCATCGGCAAGTACGTCGAGCTGGTGCAGCGCACGGTCAACGGCGCCGAGCGCGAGTACATGGTCATCGAGTACGCGGCCAGCAAGCGCGGCCAGCCCGGCGACCGGCTCTTCGTCCCCACCGACCAGCTCGACCAGCTCTCCCGCTACGTCGGCGGCGAGTCGCCGACGCTGCACAAGATGGGCGGCTCGGAGTGGCAGAAGAGCAAGGCCCGCGCCCGCAAGGCGGTCCGGGAGATCGCGGCCCAGCTCATCCAGCTGTACGCGGCCCGGCAGGCGTCCAAGGGCCACGCGTTCGGCCCGGACACCCCGTGGCAGCGTGAGCTCGAGGACGCGTTCCCGTACACCGAGACCCCCGACCAGATGGCGGCGATCGTCGAGGTCAAGCACGACATGGAGCTGGCCGTCCCGATGGACCGGCTGATCTGTGGCGACGTCGGCTACGGCAAGACCGAGATCGCGGTCCGGGCGGCGTTCAAGGCGGTCCAGGACGGCAAGCAGGTCGCCATCCTGGTGCCCACCACGCTGCTCGCCCAGCAGCACTACAACACGTTCGCCGAGCGGATGAGCCAGTTCCCGGTGACGATCAAGCAGCTCTCCCGGTTCCAGACGCCCAAGGAGGCCACCCAGACGCTGGAAGAGGCGGCCAACGGCACCGCCGACATCGTCATCGGCACCCACCGGCTGCTGGCCGCGGCGACCCGCTTCAAAAACCTCGGCATGGTCATCGTCGACGAGGAGCAGCGCTTCGGCGTCGAGCACAAGGAGCAGCTCAAGACCCTGCGCGCCTCGGTCGACGTGCTGACCATGTCGGCCACGCCGATCCCGCGCACCCTGGAGATGGCGATCACCGGCATCCGCGAGATGTCCACCATCGCCACCCCGCCGGAGGAACGGCACCCGGTGCTGACCTTCGTCGGCGCCCACGACGACAAGCAGGTGGCCGCGGCGATCCACCGCGAGCTGCTGCGCGACGGTCAGGTCTTCTACCTGCACAACCGGGTCGAGTCGATCGACAAGGCGGCCCGCCGGCTGCGCGAGCTGGTGCCCGAGGCGCGGGTCGCCGTCGCGCACGGCCAGATGGGCGAGGAAGCCCTGGAGAAGGTGATGGTCGGCTTCTGGGAGAAGGACTTCGACGTGCTGGTCTGCACGACCATCGTCGAGTCCGGCATCGACATCCCGAACGCCAACACGCTCATCGTCGAGCGGGCCGACCTGCTCGGCCTGTCCCAGCTGCACCAGATCCGCGGCCGGGTCGGCCGTGGCCGCGAGCGCGCGTACGCGTACTTCCTCTACCCGCGGGAGAAGCCGCTCACCGAGACCGCCCACGAGCGGCTCGCCACCATCGCGCAGCACACCGAACTCGGCGCGGGCATGTACGTGGCCATGAAGGACCTCGAGATCCGCGGCGCCGGCAACCTGCTCGGCGGCGAGCAGTCCGGCCACATCGAGGGCGTCGGCTTCGACCTGTACGTGCGGATGGTCGGCGAGGCGGTCAGCGCCTTCAAGGGCGAACGGCCCGAGGAGGAGCCCGAGGTCAAGGTGGACCTGCCGATCGACGCGCACCTGCCGACCGACTACATCGCGGTGGAGCGGCTGCGCCTGGAGATGTACCGCAAGCTCGCCGAGGCCCGCGACAACGCCCGCCTGGACGAGGTCGTGGCCGAGATGACCGACCGCTACGGCGAGCCGCCCGAGCAGGTCAAGAACCTGATCGCGGTGGCCCGGTTCCGGCTGCTGGCCCGGGCGTACGGCCTCACCGACGTCTCGGTGCAGGGCAAGCACCTGCGCTTCTCGCCGGTGCCGCTGCCCGACTCCAAGCAGATGCGGCTCAAGCGTTACCACCCGGACTCCGTCTACAAGACCACCAACGACCAGGTCAGCGTGCCCCGGCCGACGACCCGGCGGGTGGGCGGCGAACCGCTGCGCGACCAGGCCCTGCTGCAGTGGTGCGCGCAGCTGCTCAAGGACGTGCTCGGCGAGGTTCCGGCCCCGGTGCCGGCATGATCCGATATCAGGGGGTGGGCGGTGTACGTCACATCAGCCGTGAGAGAGTGCTAACCATGCAGCGTGCCCGCCGACTCGCATCCACCGCCGTCGTCGCCGCCCTCGCGGTGAGCGGTCTGTCCGCCTGCCGCGCGGAGCCCGACGTGGCCGCGTACCTGGGTGACGGCCGGACGATCACCGAGGCCCGGGTCGAGGGTGTCTACGACGAGGCCCGCGACGAGCTGACCAAGGCCCGCGAGCAGGTCCAGCAGCAGCAGGGCAACGCCGGCGCCTCGGCCCAGCCCGTCCCGCCGGTGCAGGTCCCGTTCAAGCAGAAGGACGTGCTGAACGCCCTGCTCACCATCCAGGTGCTGGAGCAGGCGGCGAGCGCGCACGGCGTGCAGGCCGCCGCCGAGCCCACGGTCGAGCAGGTCGCGCAGGGCTCGAACTACTCCGCCAACTGGGAGTACACGAAGCTCTACACGCGTACGTTCCAGCTGCGGGCGGCGCTGCTGCCCAAGGTGGCCCCGGCCCCGCTGACCGACGCCGACCTGCGCCCGGTCTACGACAAGCTGCTGTCCGGCAGCGAAGCCGGCGCGACGCCGTTCGAGCAGTTCAAGACCCAGCTCTCGGCGGAGAACAAGCAGGCCCTGCAGCAGAGCATCGGCCTGCGTAACGAGCTCGCCAAGATCGTGGCCGAGGACGACGTCAAGCTCAACCCCCGCTACGGCAACCAGCAGCTCGTCCTGCTGTCGGCGCAGGCGGGCAACGCGGACGTGGCCCTGGTCGAGCTGTCGCTCGCCGGCGCCGACGCCTCCGAGGCCCCGTTCGTCACCGACGTCTCCTGATGGCCCCAGCCGGACGCATCGTCCTGCTGGTCACGTCCCCGCGGCTGCCGGCCGGTCTGCTCACGGCCGAGGCCTGGGACCTGCTCCGCGCCCACCCGGTCTACACCCCGGGCGAGAGCGACCAGGCGGACGCGCTGCGCTCCTCCGGAGTGACGGTCACGGTGATCGAGCCCGACCCGGAAACCCTGATCGCGGCGCTGCCCACCCACCCGACGGTGATCTGGCTGGCCGGGCCGGCCGGTGACGAGGACTTCGCCCGGCGCCTCGGCCTGCGCCTGGCCCGCGAGCCGGCCCTGGCCGAACTGGAGCTCTGCTACGGCTCCTGGGACCCGCCGGGCGCCCGGCTGCTGGACGCGGTGGCGGTGATGGACCGGCTCGCCTCGCCGGGCGGGGACCCGTGGAAACTGCAGCAGACCCACGAGAGCCTGGCGCCGTACCTGCTGGAGGAAAGCTACGAGGCGTACGACGCGATCGCGGCGTCCGACCTCGACGCACTGCGCGAGGAGCTCGGCGACGTACTGCTCCAGGTGGTCCTGCACTCCCGGCTGGCCGAGAACCTCCCGGAGGACGAACGCTGGAGCGTCGACGACGTGGCCGGCGGCCTGGTGGAAAAGATGATCCGCCGCAACCCGCACGTCTTCGCGGGCGAGCAGGTCGGCGGCGTCGAGGACATCATCGACAACTGGGAACGCATCAAGAAAGCGGAAAAGGCCCGCGATTCCGTGCTGGAGGGGATCGCGCTGAGCCAGCCGGCCCTGTCCCTGGCGGCGAAGATCCTCCAGCGCGCTGAGCGGGCTGGAGTCGGCGTGCCGCTGCCGTCCGGGCCGGGCCTGGGGCCGACGTTGCTGCGGCTGGTCGCGGACGCGCGGTCGCAGGGGCTCGACGCGGAGGCCGCGTTGCGGCAGGCGGCCCTGGACCTGGCGGCCGAGATCCGCAAGGCCGAGGGCTGACGTCCCGCCGGCCGTTTCGGTCTCGCCGGCTGTTCTGATCTGCGTGCCGCTTTGGTCTCGCCGGCCGCTTTCATCCGCTGGCCGTTCTGGTCTCGCCGGCCGCTCTGATCCGCCTGCCGCTTCGGTCCCGCCGGCGCGAGAATGTCGTACCCGACGAGTAGATTTCGCTCCATGCCGGAGTTCGTGCCGCTCGCGGAGAGCATCGTCGACGCCATCCTGGAGACCGACCCCGCGCTGGCGTCGTATGCGGGTGACCACCGCTTCGACGATCGCCTGCCCGATCTGTCACCCGGAGCGGTGGCCGACCGCGTGACCATGCTGCGGGACGCCGCCGACGCCCTGTCCGGCACGGATCCGGACGACTTCGACGACCAGGAAAAGGTCGACCACGCCATCCTGTCCGCCATCGTCGAGCGCGGCATGTTCGAGCTCAGCGACGTCCGCGAGCACGAGTGGAATCCGCTGGTCCACAACCCCGGCCCGATGCTGCACACCCTGCTGGCCCGCCCGTTCGCCCCGGCGGAGGAACGCCTCACCAGCCTCGGCGGCCGGCTGGCAGCCGTGCCCGACGCTCTCGCCACCGCCCGCGCGGTCCTGCGCGACGTGCCCCGCCTGCACACCGAGATCGCGGTCGGCCAGTTCGCCGGCGCGGCCACCCTCATCCGCGACCAGGTGCCTGGCCTGCT